>URDQ01000001.1 GCA_900546675.1 uncultured Porphyromonas sp.
CCTCCTCAGTAAATACGACCACAAGTCGTGTACCCCAGCAGGAGCAAAACTAACAGATGAGTACACTCACAGGAATAACAAAAATAACCCGAGTACCATCTCAGTAACACCTTCCCAACTGTGTACTTTTTTCAGGAAGAGGACACTTTCCTCTGTTGGAACGAAACATTTCCACCGTTGGAAACGAAACTTTCCAACGGTGGAAATTTATTTTTCCTCCCTTGGAAAATTATTTTTCCAAGGGAGGAAGCATTTTGGAAAGTTAACAAATGGAGTGCCCGATAGGGGGGAGTGACTTAGAGAGATGTCAAGATAAAGCAAGAGCCTGCCCGCTGGTTAGCGAGTAGGCTCTTGCTCTGTTTAGTGCGCTGGGGCTGTCTTACTGTGGTGACAGGCTCTTGCTTAGCGGCGTAAGTAGCGTGTATTCGGACGGATCTGCTTGCCCGCTTGAGGCTTGTAGTCATCGCCAAGGAAGAAGCTAGCGATGAGGAATTGGCTATCCTTGAACTTAAAGACGTGGAGGGAAACCTTGTGCTCAGCGTTGTAGTAAAACCAGAACTCAGTGCCAGAGTCGCTCTTTTCCTTTCCAGTGTATTGATAGCCTCCCTTCTCGAGGGCAGCCTTGAGCTCCTTGTCGGTACCCGTCTTAAACTGCTTAGCGTGGTTGATGGCTAGTCCTCCATTATCGTAGATGTGCATCGTAGCCTCTGTGGCTTCGTAGGCAGCGTAGTAGTAATAGCCGTTGATGGCGGCAGTTTTATCCTTAAAGGGGTCTTTGATGAAAACCTGAAGGTTGGTAGAGCTGTAGTCAAGATTGACACTATCCTTCTTTTGAGGAGCGTGGTAGGTGACCTCCTCTCCCTTAGCCATCTCACTGGTGTAGATAGAGCCAGCGGGTGTCCCTGGGGTAGGCACGTCGGCGGGGTTGAATTTCTCACCAAAGTTGTAGGAGGGGAAGATGCTAGTGTCCTCTGCGGGGGGAGGAGTTGGAGCCTCTTCCTTAGCCGTGAAGCTAAAGGCGATACCCTGACCACCCTCCATAATGAGGAGCGTGTAGTAGTCGTTTTCGCTGGTGTAGGTCTTGTCGCTAATCTCTGACTTCTGAGGCTTGCTAAAGCCGTTGCGCACAAACCACTCGGCTACATCGGCATTGCTCTCGAGCATATCGATGGTGAGCGCATAGCTGAGTGCTAGGATACCAGGCTTGTAGGAGTCACCATTGGAGGTGTAGCCCTGCGGGTAGTAAGCAACGAGGTCGAAGTTGCCCTTCTGCTTATCCTTCGTGATGAAGTTAGCACGCTTGGGGTCACTCTGCGCCTTCTCCTGTCTGAGTCCTAGAGCCGCCTCATACTTGCGGATCTCATCGATAGAGGTCTCCTGAGCCTTCTTGCTGGCGAAGGGGAAGTCCTTGAGACTCTTGTCAAAATTGCCTGTAGCGACCGACCCCGGCATCGGAATAAATGAGAGCTGCGCAAAGCCTGGAGTGTCAGATAGAGAGACCCCCACGACAAGGTTGCCCTTGCGGTACATAGGCGTCTTGCTGGAGCTGTCGTCTAGTGCCTCAAAGCCATCATTGATGGTCATCATATCGAAGTCTTGCCTGATGGCGCCATCTTCGGTGTAGACAAGCTTTCTGTCTAGAAGCAGGGTGGATACTTGTAGTTTGCCTTGCCCCGCATCTCCGACGAGGTAGATGCGTAGTGGTTGCTTGCCACTCGGGTCCTGCGTGTTGAAGACGTAGCTCTTGACTTTCTTGTTTTTGAACTCGGATATCTTCTCCGTTTGTAGCACAGCTCCGTGGGCAGCCTCCCACTTTTTGAGAGGTAGCTCGCCTGCCGTAAAGTCTACGGAGGGAATTGGCAGATACTTCAGATTGCCATCAGCATCTAGCTCATAGATAGGTGTGTACTCGCCCACTTGGATCGTGTCCTCCTTGTTAGGGTCTTCCTTATTGGGATCACCACCATCATCGGGACACTCAGGGTAACAACCCAGTAGCCCAATGCAAGTGGACAAGATCAATGCGAGGGTCAAATAGATTTGCTTATTCATAGTATTCTAACGTGTATGTATCTGCGATGTCTTAGAGACTAAAGTAGCGAAGGGAGGCTCCACAGCAGATGCTTATCGTCACCAAGCTGAAGAAATAGACCTCCCCTGCGAACAAAGGTACGAAAACGAAGAGAACTACCTCTGGTCCTTCTCAATTTCTCAAATTTAGGCTTTTAGTCTAATGCTTGCGATGCGGCATAGCGACAGACTAGCTGCGTCACGATAGAGAGGCAGCGCTCCATAGCATCGAGCGAGCAGTACTCGTGGATGGAGTGGAAGTTGCCCCCACTGGTGAAGATGTTGGGGCAGGGGATGCCTCGCTCCGAGAGAACCGCCCCGTCGGTGCCACCACGTATCGGCTGGATGATCGGCTTGACACCGACCGCCTCATAGGCTGCGATAGCGTGCTCGATGACCTCTGGGTGCGGAGCGATGTAGTCGTACATATTACGGTACTGGTAGGAGACTTCGACCGCTAGCTGTGCGGTGTGTGGCTCTTCGTTGATCTGCTGAGCTACCTCTCGGATGCGGGCTATGCGCTGCTCTAGGAGCTGGCGGTCGTGGTCGCGGATGATGTACTCCGCAGTTGCGGACGAGACATCGCCCGCCATGTGGCATAGATGCAGGAAGCCCTCCCGTCCCTGGGTCACCTCGGGTCGCTCGCTCTCATAACCTAGTCTGTTGTCAAGCTTGATGAGCGACTGGAGTGCGTGACGCATCGTGTGGTAGGCGCTACCTGGGTGGACATTGTGTCCCGTGGCTGTGATGCGTGCAGAGGCTGCGTGAAAGCATTCGTACTCAAACTCGCCCTCGAGTCCTCCGTCGATGGTGTAAGCGTAGGTAGCTTGAAGCTGGCTCTCGTCAAAGGACTCCAGTCCTCGCCCCACCTCTTCGTCTGTCGTGAAGGCTAGTGCGATAGGTCCGTGCGTTAGCTCGGGCTTGCTCTGGAGCTCCGCAGCAAGGGTCATCAAGATAGCAACGCCAGCCTTGTCATCGGCTCCGAGGAGTGTCGTCCCGTCGCTCGTGATGAGCGTATGCCCCACATAGCGTAGCAGGTCGGGGTAGTCGCTCGGGCTCAGTATGCTACCCTTGAGCTGTATTGGCTTGCCGTCGTAGTTGGGGTGGAGACAGGGAGAGACCTTTTCGCCTGGAGCTTCTGGCGAGGTGTCTACATGAGCGAGGAGTGCGATGCGAGGCACCTCTTCGTAGCCAGTGGTGGCGGGGATTTGCGCTATCAGATAGCCTGCATCGTAGCAGGTGGCGGAGATCTGTAGCTCCGTTAGCTCGGTGTGAAGCATCTGGAGCAAGTCCCACTGACAGGGTGTCGAGGGCTTCTTCGAACTATTCGGATCGGAGGTGGTGTGAACCTTTGCGTAGCGGAGAAATCGCTCTAGGAGTTGGCTCATAGCGTATTCCGTTACTTAGCGCTGCTTGATGATACTGTTGATGACACGGCAGGTGCAGATGAGCTTGCCGCTTTGGGTAGAGAAAATGTCTACGTTCCAGACGTGTGTGCTGCGCCCCTTGTGTAGTATCGTAGCGACACCTCGCACGGTGTCTCCGACGACTGTCGAGGAGACGTGGTTGCCACTCACCTGCATACCGACTTGTATCTCGCCTTCGTTGGCTATGGCTACTGATCCTAGTCCTGCGAGGGTCTCGGCAAAGGCTAGCGAAGCCCCTCCGTGTAGTATGCCCATGGGTTGTCTCGTACGATTGTCCACGGGCATAGTACCCGTGACATAGCCACGGGCTATCTCTGTGCAGCGCATACCGAGCGTACCCATAAGCGTGTTGGGCATAATCTCGTTGGCATCTTCTGGGTCAAAGGGGACTCCGTCGTAGCGCAGCTTGATCTGCTTGGTGATCATGTGGGCTAAGCCCGCAGCATCGCAAGAGGTGGTGATGTAGTCAGCGCAGCTCTTGAGCGGCTCGGGAGCGTTTGCCATAGATACGCCCAGTCCAGCACGCTGTACCATAGTGGCATCCTCTAGGGTGGTGCCGACGGCGATGATGTTTTGCTGGTTGAGGTCTAGTCGGTCGAGGATAAAGTCGAGCGCTCCTCGCAGGCTGACGCCAGAGGCTACGATCGAGAGTTCATTCATCGGCTCATCGTAGAGGGTGGCGGTCAAGCCTTGCCCTGCGTTGAGCTGGTCGCTCAGCTTCGCTAGGCGATCTTGTCTGGCTAAAATGAGTGCTCTAAAGATTGGCTCGGCAGGAGCTTTGAAGGGTTCATCTGCCTTGGTCAAGTCTAGGATCGGCATGCCCCAGAGCTTGGCGAGCTGGAGGATACGTGGCTGATGGGTCTTCGTAGCGTAGAGCGCTTTCTCACCTATGAGTGCGAGCGTGTAGTCGCTATCGACCAGCTCGTAGAGATGCGTGAGCTGCTCTGCACGCAGAGGACGAGAGGCTAACTCACGACCCGTACGACAGTTGTGAATGCGTGCGCCTAGATGGGAGATAACGTAGCCGCTGTTGCGCGGTAGCTGCAGCTGCTCCGAGATCTTCAGGAGACTACTCATAGGAGCTTCGCTGGCGACCGCCACACGCAGGGCATACTCCTCCTGCACCTCTAGGAGAGCTTCGCGGTCCTCTAGAGCGATCTCGCCATTGCTTCCGAGTAGGCAGTTGCGGTCTTTGATGGCGAGGAACTTATAGCCGCCACTCTTTGCTTGATTCATCATACGACTCCTTATTATTATAAAGCGGACCAATTAAACTGTACCCCGATGCGCCCACTGTAGGGCTGTGACATATCATAAGCACCTAGTCCATAGTGCTGACTGTCGAAGGTGGCAAAGAGCGTCCACATCTTTGTCAAGCGGTACTGCGCCGTCACCTCAGCGGTGAGTCTTGTGAGCGAACCTCTAGCGGCACCCTCACGAAGCCCTGTCTCGGGAGCTTGGGCAGGATGCAGGATCTTGGTCGTGAGGCTGGTGTCGTAGTAGACTACTCCACGAAGGTCTAGGCGCTTCGTAGGACGGACGGCTAGCTTCGCATAGCCTTGGAAGTAAGGCTTGGGGACGCGGACGGTGTAGTTGGCAAGATGGTTATACTGTGCTCCGAGGCTTAGTTCACAGACCCGTGCGATGATGGTAGAGAGGTCTAGACCAGCGTAGAAGATGTCGAGCTTCGTGTATTCATTGCGCTGCGACTGTAGCCATGAGGCGTAAAGCTCTTCGCCAGCGTAGTAGGGGAGGAGGTTGAAGCCGTAAGTGCGTGCGTAGTGATCGTATCCACCGTACAGCTCGTAAGTGCCTGAGCCGAGCTGTAGCTTGACTCCTGTGCGAGAGCCGAGCTGCTGACGCTCAGGTCTAGGCAGTGCATCGAGCATAATGCCTGGTATGCGGGTTAGATAGTCAAAGGGGTTGACATCTTGTAGCCCGCCTGACGCCTGCAGGTACCACTCCCAGCGTCTTTGATCAGAGAGCGACAGACGAACCTCTGGGTAGACCAGCACCTCTTGGTTGGCAAAGTCTATGCCCACACCGCCCGCAAAGTCAAGATCGGCAAAGTTAACGAACCCACGATAGCGGAACTGCGGGTGCGCCCCTAGGATGAAGAGCTGTGACGGCTGGCTCGTGCGGATACGCATATCGGCTCCTAGTCCGAGAGACCAGTCGTCAGAGAGCTGCACAGCGGTAGCTCCATCAGCGTCTATCACGTGCAGGTGCTCGCTAGCAATGAGATCCCTTTGTGCAGGGCTGGGTAGCGAGTGGGATAGGAAGGCGTAGCGTGCGCCTAGGTCAAAAGACCAGTTCTGCGCCTGCAGGTTGTCTATGCGTCCCGTCAAGCTGTACTCGCGCAGTGCGTCCTGCCAGCCAGTGCGGTCTAGTAAGGGTATCTCGTTCATCTGCATCCTCTGCTGCGTAGGCGTATGCGCAAAGAGATGACTGCGTATGCCTCCCTGCAGTTTGATCATGCTCTCTCGCCAGTGGTAGCTGTAGCCTACGACTCCCTCGGTAGCGTGGCGGTACATTTCCGTCTGGTCGGGGACTTCCTTAAGGTAGTGATAGTCTGGATCGGACTGGTCCATAGGTCCATGCACAGAGCGGTTGGGACCATTCTTGCTGAGCGAGAAAAGCTCCGACCGATGCGTCAGATCGAAGGAAAGAACGTTATGCTGGCTCCCGAAGTGCCACTGACCCGCTAGATCCCCACCGAAAGCTGGTGCAAAGCCTCCGAAGAGACGAGCCATAATGCCATTGTAGGGCTGAGGCACCTCACGTGCAAAGCTAGACAGCTGAGGTGTCGGTGCTGGCGAGAGGGTCGGCGTGAAGTCTCTCGTGGAGCGAGGCGTAGCTGGATTGTAGCGCTCGATCTGAGGCTTCGTCAGAGGTATAGGGGTAAAGATAGGATTGGTGTCATCGATCTGTCTCACCTTGTCGCTCACCACAGTGACCTCACGGTTGATCGTGTCACGCTCGGCCACTGTTTTGGTGTTTTGAGCTAAAGCAGGAAGTAGTGTGCTGAGCAGGATTAGGAGGAGACTATATAGTCGTTTCATCGCTTGTAGACTTAATCGTTGGGATAGTAGGGTAGAGGGGTGTTAGCGAGCGGTACTCTGACGAAGCTGTGCGAGCTTCTCCGTAGCGCGCTGACGTATCGGCGAGGTCTCGTCGGTGTAGTTCTTGAGTAGGCTCTCGAGGTATAGTCTTGCCGTGTCGGGGTCTCCCTTGGCGAGGTACCAGTCGGAGAGCGTTATGATCGTCTCGGCAGATAGTTCGGGGTCTGGGTAGGCATCGTTGACCAACTTGTCGAGTAGCTGCTTCGAGTAGCTCTGCTGGATCTTGTTGGAGACGTAGTATTGCGCCAATAGGAGCGTGCCCTGGGTGCCAGCGTAGGTCTCTATGCGAGCGACAAGTGGCTTCAGGAGTGGCTCGATCTGGTTGCCCCGACCTGTCTTCAAGTAGCTGGTCGCTAGGCGACAAGTCAGGAGGTCTAGTTGCTCTTGGCTCCACCCCTTAGACTTGTCTAGCTGAGGTGTCACGACCTTGATGACCCACTCATACTGTCCCGCTTGGAGCGCACACTCAGTAGCCGAGAGCAGTGTCGTCTGGTAGCTCGCAGGCTCTAGTGGTAGCGTGAGTAGCTCCTGCTGCAAGGGCAATGCCTGAGCATAAGCTCGCTGCTGTATGTGCATAGCAGACATCTTCTGAAGCAAACCTATGTGCAGCTCTTGCGATAGTTGCTTGCGACTGGGATAGATACGCTCATAGAGTGCTAGAGCCTCCTCTCCCTTACCAGCTCGATCGTAGAGGTCGGCCAGGTAGTAATGCGCTAAGAGCGAAGAGGCTCCCTGCGGATTCAGAGCTAGATACTCTTTGAGCAAGCGCTCAGCCTGTGGCTGTCGGGACTGGTAAGCACGCTCAGCTGTCTCGAAGGAGATGCTCATCGCCTCGCTCTCGTTGATGGTGTAGCTTCCGCCAATGCTGTTGGCATACTGGACAAACTCAGTGGAGCGTCCCTCCTCGATGTAGATACTCTTGAGTGCTTCGTACGCCTGCTTCGCTTCGCCACTCTGTGGCGCTTCGGCTAGGAGTGCTTTGTAGGTCTCGATAGCTCGGCTCGTCTCATTCCTATTATAATATAGTAGTGCCAACTGCAAGGCAGCCTTGCGTCCATACTCACTCTGCGGGTACTCTTGCGTCAGGCGCATGAAGGCTTCGATAGCCTCCGTATGCTGTCCCGACAGCTCCATAGCGCGTCCCTGATCGTACATAGCACGAGGCTTGTAGAGACTATTTGGGTGACGAGCGACTAACTTATCGAGGGCGGCTATCTGTGCTTTGTACTCCTTCTTGAGTCCCTCAATGTCTGACAGCATATAGAGCGCATAGACCTGATTGTCTGGAGCGAGTCTATAAGCCTCCTCGTAGTAGCGTACGGCCGGCGTGTAGTGCCCCTGCATATAGTGCGCATCGCCTAGACGGGCATGGACATCAGCTTGTAGCGTGTTGTCGAGTGTACCCTCTTGGAGTAATATGGAGAGCGTCTGCGTGGCAGCACTGTACTGCTGCTGCTTGATCTGACTATAGCCTAGTAGGTAGCGAGCGATCTGTAGCTGCTTGCTAGAGGCTGTGCGCTTATTGAGAATAGCTGTGAGGGCTTGTGATGCTTGCTTGTGAGCTCCCTGCTGGGAGAGGAGCTGCGCCCCTAGTAGCTCAGCCTCGATATGGTGAGCGGACTTGGTGGCAATCCGCTGCGCCTGCTGGTTATAGCGTTGAGCTAGGGCTAGGTCGCCCGCTTGTTGCGCCTGCTGCGTGAGCTGATTGAGCAGGTAGCACTGCGCCTCTACGATAACTGGCGAAGGGCTCTGGATACGTCCTATGGAGGCTAGACTAGTCAAGTAGTCCGGGCTACGGTAGTAGCTCTCGATGAGAAAGTGCTCCATAGCCTCACGGTGTGCCGACTGAGCGAATGTATTGAGAAACTCCTCGCAGAGCCTTACTTCCTGACCAAACGAACCGCTCGCCTTGCTGCGCATCAGCAATACCTGCTCATACATAGCAGCCTCACGGATCGAGGGTGCTACGGCTCTATCTGCTGCCACCTGATAGGAGGCAAGGGCTTCGGAGTAAAGACCCATATCTCTACGAGCACGTGCTAGGTAGAGGTTGGCCACACCACTGGTCTCCGCATCGCCACGGGTCGCTAGGAGTAGGTGCGGGATCGCTTGCTCGGTGCGCTCCGTCTCCATATAGGCAGCCGCGAGGATGAGCTGGTCTTCGGGGGTAAGGAGACTAGCATTCTGGTCTGATAGCGGGGCTAAACGCTCGATAGCTTTGCTCGGATCCTCTAGACGATACCAAGCATTTGCCTCTAGGATCTGACTCTCCGCACGCTGCTCCTCTGAGAGACCTGCCGTAGTGAGTGCCTCGGTGTGCGTGAGCACCGACTGATAGTTTTGCCGATAGAGAGCTATCCGTGCCAACCCTAGACGAGCATCGTACTGTACATCCCCCTGATCCTGTATCGGGAGGAGCGTGCGCTCAGCCTTGTCTAGGTCGTTTTGCGCTATGTATAGCTGCGCTAGATAGAGTCTAGCCACATCGCCCCAGTAATCATCACCTGCAGCGGTCATCTCAAAAAGCTGCTCTACCTGCTCCACAGGACGACCCGATAGTAGGAGAGCGTAGGCCATCTTGACCTGCCACTCGCTGCGCACCTCGCTTGTCAAGGTCTCTTCACGCACCTGCTCTAGTGTATGGCGAGCACGATTGTACTCCTTATTATATAGGTAGTGTGTGGCACGAGCTATACGAGCGACCTGCGCCTGACGGGAGATAGGGGCTGTGGTGATATACTCCTCCAGCTCGGCAGCAGCACTTGGACGACCCAGCAGATGTGCTCCATAGGTGGCAAACCACCCGTCCGCCTTGCTCAGACGTTGTGCAGAGGAGAGGAGCGTTGTGGTACGCAGGGGCGAGCCTGCTGCGAGTGTCACCTCGATAGTATGCTGCTCGGTGGGTATGCTAAAGGTCTCTTGCGCCTGTAGTTGGTAGGCTAGTGGCAACTGCCCGCAGAGCAGTAACGTGTATAGGTATCCTTTGTAGTTCATCGGTAATAGTCTTACTAAGGGGGCGAAGTCCACGGATGCGCCCAATCGATTCTAACGCAAATCTACTGAAATAACTGCTGAGAGCAAAATGTGCCACCTTCCGCACATTCCACTCACTAGCGCATTCTGAACAGAATCTCTTATGCCCGACACGCTTTTGTCGCAGAAAAAGCTAATCCTCACGTGGCAATTCTCAAATGGCCACGTGGCAAATGAAAAACCGCCACGTGGAGAATGGCCATTCCCCACGTAGATATCGAATTAGAGGTTAGAGATTAGAGACGAGTAACCCTGTGTAGGGACGCACGGCCCGTGCGTCCGTCCCCGTAAAAACACAGACGCTGTACCCTTTGACACAACGGACGCACGAGCCGTGCGTCTCTACAACGGGTTACACGTTTCGTAACCCGCTGTCAAGCGTTTTGTTGTTTGCAAAAAAAACTATCTTTGCGATATGGTGATTGTCTCTTGCTTGTTTCATCTTCTGGTACAAGGCATTGAAGTAGCAGGAGACTTCAACGAGAGATCTAAAGAGAGCGAAATGACAACAAACCAACAATACTAACTTTTAAGCTTTATAATTATGAAACATACGACATGGTTATGCGCTTTGCTCCTATTCCTGCTACCACTCGTGGCAAAGGGACAGCAGCAGGTGACGCTGGACAAATCTCAGCAGGAGATCGCAAAGGTCATAGAGACCGTTATGCATATATCTGAGCAGGATGCAACACTGGCTCAGGCTGATGCTACGACACGTAAGGCTGTCGAGGTGGTGCGAGCCCTCACTGGTCAAAAAGAGTACAGCGAGAAAGAGGCTACAAACCTCGCCTCTGCACTTACCCTAGAAGACAATCACATCGTAATCCTCCCCAAGTATCAGCATCTAGCAGAGGCTGCAACCTGGGATGGTGTATCCCTCGCAGAGTTCGTGAAGGCGATAGACGACTTTCGCTCGGCTGAGTTAGCTAGTCAGTCGTAATCGACTTTGTAACCTGCATCTTTCGCTCCCTATCCGTCTAGAGACTGTCGCTAGCTAGCTGCAGTCTCTAGTCTTTTTAGGAGTCTATTCGTCTACAAAAGAGCCTCCTTACGGAGAATGTGTCATGAAAACAATCTTTTTCTCTACCTAATGGTAGGTATTCCGAATATTCTTTGTAACTTTGAGGTCGAAGAAAACTAATTGTATCACAGTACTCGATTTTTGTCAGTAGACAGGAGGAGGGTACAATATCTATAAAGTACTACACATGGCAAAATTTAGAGGAGCAATCGTAGTCAACGAGCAGCGCTGCAAGGGGTGCAACCTCTGCGTTGTGGCGTGTCCTACTGCGAGTATCTCACTTCACCCAGACGAGGTGAACGACAAGGGGTATCACTACTGCTATATGAGCAGCCCCGAAACATGCATTGGCTGCGCAAACTGTGGCGTGGTCTGTCCCGACGGCTGTATCAGCGTCTATAAAGTAAACCTTTAATCCTATAGCTATCATGGCAGAAGTAAAACTGATGAAGGGCAACGAGGCCCTGGCACACTCGGCAATCCTCAACGGACTGGATGGCTATTTCGGATATCCTATCACACCTCAGTCTGAGGTACTCGAGACTCTTATGTCGCTACGCCCCTGGGAGACGACTGGTATGGTCGTCCTACAGGCTGAGAGTGAGGTCTCTTCTATCAATATGGTATATGGAGGCGCTGGCGCTGGTAAGCGTGTTATGACTTCCTCCTCTAGCCCTGGTATCAGCCTGATGGCTGAGGGTATCAGCTACATCGCTGGTGCTGAGCTTCCCGCACTTATCGTCAACGTGATGCGTGGTGGCCCTGGTCTAGGTACGATCCAGCCAAGTCAGGCTGACTACTTCCAGACCACTAAGGGTGGTGGACATGGTGACTACCGTCTCATCGTACTAGCTCCTTACTCTGTACAGGAGATGGTCGACTTCGTCGGTGTCGGTATGGATATGGCGTTTAAGTATCGTAATCCAGTTATGATACTGAGCGATGGTATCATCGGACAGATGATGGAGAAGGTCGTACTACCTGAGCAGAAGCCTCGTCACACCGATGAGGAGATCGCTGCTAGCTGCCCCTGGGCTACTACAGGTCATACACCTGACAAGCGCTCTATCATCACCTCTCTCGAGCTAGACTCAGCTGTGATGGAGCAAAACAACCTACGCTTCCAGGAGAAGTATCGCAAGATCGAGGAGAACGAGGTACGCTACGAGGAGACGATGACAGAGGATGCTGACTACGTACTAGTAGCTTTCGGCTCTTCTGCACGTATCTGCCAGAAGGTCGTTCAGGTAGCTCGCCAGGAGGGTCTCAAGGTAGGTCTCGTACGTCCTATCACGCTATGGCCTTATCCATACGAGGTGATCACCAAGCTTGCTGAGCGTGGTGTCAAGGGCTTCCTCTCTGTCGAGCTCAACGCTGGTCAGATGGTAGAGGATGTCAGACTTGCGGTAGACGGTCGTTGCCCTGTAGAGCACTTCGGACGTATGGGTGGTATGCTATTCTCTCCAGACGAGGTACTCGATGCGCTACGCACGAAGCTCGTCAAGTAAGCTTACCCTTATCAATAACCAGTAATAGACAACAAATATCATGGATATAAAGGATATAACCAAACCAGAGAACTTGGTCTACCAGAAGCCAAGTCTGCTCAACAATAACACGATGCACTACTGCCCAGGCTGTAGCCATGGTGTCGTGCACAAGCTGGTTGCAGAGGTCCTCGAGGAGATGGGCATGGGCGACCAGACCGTCGGTATAGCTCCTGTGGGCTGCTCCGTATTCGCATACAACTATATAGACATCGACTGGCAGGAGGCTGCTCACGGACGTGCGCCTGCTGTAGCTACTGCTATCAAGCGCCTCTATCCTAATAAGCTCGTCTTCACCTATCAGGGTGATGGTGACCTAGCTGCTATCGGTACCGCTGAGACGATCCACGCTGCAAACCGTGGTGAGAACATTGTCATCATCTTCATCAACAACGGTATCTATGGTATGACTGGTGGTCAGATGGCTCCTACTACGCTACTCGGCATGAAGACTGTCACTTGTCCTGATGGTCGTACGCCTGAGCTCAACGGTTACCCACTCGTCATCTCTAAGATCCTCTCTGAGCTAGATGGTACGTGCTACGTCACTCGTCAGAGTGTACACACAGCACCTGCTGTACGTAAGGCTAAGAAGGCTCTACGCAAGGCTTTTGAGAATTCACTCGCAGGCAAGGGTACCAGCGTCGTTGAGTTCGTCTCAACCTGCAATACGGGCTGGAAGATGACTCCTGCTAAGGCTAATGAGTGGATGTCGAAGTTTATGGTCGACAAGTACGCTCTTGGTGACATCAAGGATGTCGAGTCTAAGGGTAGCAACGACGAGGTGGTTACAATGAAAATCTAATCAGACGAAAGGAACAACTATGAATTACGAAATAGTCATATCTGGCTTCGGAGGTCAGGGTGTACTCTCTATGGGTAAGATACTTGCTTACTCTGGTATTATGGAGGACAAGGAGGTATCGTGGATGCCTTCTTACGGACCTGAGCAGCGTGGTGGTACGAGTAACGTTACGGTCATCGTGAGCGATGAGCCTGTTAGCTCGCCTGTTGTCAACGAGTATGATGTAGTCATCGTACTCAACCAGCCATCACTCGACAAGTTCGCTCCTCGTGTTAAGAAGGGCGGTATCCTCATCTACGACCCAGCTCTCATCCAGCACAAGTCTGACCGTAAGGACATCAACATCTACGAGGTACCTGCTACTGATCAGAGCCTTGAGATGGGCAATGACAAGATCTTCAATATGATCATCCTCGGTGGTATGCTCAAGGCAGCTCCTATGCTAAAGCTCGAGAGCATCATCGCAGGACTCAAGAAGTCTCTGCCCGAGCGTCACCACAAGCTGATCCCCCTCAACGAGGAGGCTATCAAGCGTGGTATGAATAGTCTGATCAAGGTCAACTAGTCCACAGAGACCCTTACACGATATAATATAATGTCAAGGCGTCCGCCGATCTACTCGTTAGATTGACGGACGCCTTCTCTTGCAGTACTGACGAATAACGATATGTAGGGACGCTCGGTCTGAGCGTCCGTTGTATCACAGCGAGACAAGTCACAAGATCGCTACACGTCAAGATCCTAATGACTACACAGCGGATTACGCATCTCATTGAGCTAATTGATTTGCGGAGTTGAACTCTTTTTCTGCTAAAGCGTTTGTTTCCCTATAAAAGAGTACCTTTGCACCAATTGAGACTGAGGCAACAGTCTCTGATAGCGTGAGATTATGGCAAATCAGAAGAACTTAGTAATAGTAGAGTCCCCCGCAAAAGCGAAGACGATTGGCAAATTCCTCGGTGATGACTACAAAGTGCTCTCGAGCTATGGACACATACGTGACCTCAAGCCGAGTAGCTTCAGTGTAGATGTGGAGCATCACTTCGCACCCATCTATGAGATTCCCGCAGATAAGCAGCGTGTCGTATCGGAGCTGCGCAAAGCGGCTAAGGCGAGCGACATCGTATGGCTCGCATCCGATGAGGACCGCGAGGGAGAGGCGATCGCATGGCACCTCTATCAGGTGCTAGACCTCCAGGATAAGGAGACACATCGTATCGCATTCCACGAGATTACCAAGAGCGCCATACAGCATGCCATACAGAATCCACGCTCGATCAACGAAAACCTCGTCGATGCCCAGCAGGCGCGTCGTGTCCTAGATCGTATCGTGGGCTTTGAGCTCTCGCCAGTCCTTTGGCGACGTGTCGGTCCCTCGCTCTCAGCAGGACGTGTGCAGAGCGTCGCTGTGCGTCTCATCGTAGAACGGGAGCGTGAGATACTAGCTTTCGAGCCTGAAACCTCTTTTGCCATATCGACACGTCTAGAGACCAAGGGTGGAGACACCTTCTCTGCGACACTTCCTGACAACCTTCCTTCCGAAGAGGCCGCTCGCCAGCTTATGCAGCGAGCTATCGATAGTCAGTCCGCCTTTGCCGTGCGGCAGGTGGAGCAGAAGCCTGGGCGTCGCTCTCCGTCGGCACCTTTTACCACCAGTACGCTCCAGCAGGAGGCTTCTCGCAAGCTCGGTATGAGCGTCTCCAATACGATGCGTGTGGCGCAGGCACTCTACGAGAGAGGTCTCATCACCTATATGCGTACCGACTCGGTCAATCTTTCCAGCCTTGCACTCCACGATGCGGAGACGGTCATCCTAGAGCAGTGGGGGGCCGACTACTATCAGCGCCGACACTATCACGCTAAGAGTAAAGGGGCGCAGGAGGCGCACGAAGCTATTCGCCCCACCTATCTGCGCAATGCTACGATACAGGGTACCAAGCAGGAGCAAGCACTCTACGACCTCATACGCAAGCGCACGCTCGCTAGTCAGATGGCCGATGCCCGCATCGAGCGGACGATAGCGCAGATCGCTTCGCAAGGTGCCGATCCAGTTCGTCTAGAGGCTCGTGGCGAGGTGATTGTCTTCGATGGCTTCATCAGCGCTTACACAGAGAGCCGTGATGACGAGGAGGATACTAGTGGCAATGAGCTTCCCAAGCTGAGGGAGGGGGACTCGCTACAGCTACGAGAGATAGAGGCCCGGCAATCCTTTACCAAGCCTAAGCCCCGCTATACGGAGGCTTCATTGGTTCGCAAGATGGAGGAGCTAGGCATCGGTCGTCCGTCTACTTATGCTCCTACGATTCAGACGATTCAAAACAGAGAGTACGTGCGTCGTGGCGAAAGCCAAGGCGAGAGTCGCAATGTGCTATACCTCAGCTGGCAGCACAGTGCTGGAAATACGACCATCAAGTCGCACAAGCAGAAGGAGCGCTACGGCAGTGATCGTGGACGGCTCGTCCCCACCGATATGGGAATTGTCGTGACTGACTTCCTGATGGAAAACTTCTCCCGTGTCGTCGACTACAACTTCACGGCAGACGTAGAGGAACACTTTGACAAAGTTGCCGAGGGCGAGGCTCAGTGGCAAGATCTGATTGGCACGTTTTACGATAAGTTCCACCCAATCATCGAGGAGCAAAGCCAGTCTGGCGCTAAGCGCTATACAGGCGAGCGACTCCTCGGTACCGATCCTGTCAGTGGCAAACCGGTCATCGCTCGCATCGGACGTTACGGTCCGATGGTGCAGATCGGAGAGGCTCCCGACAGCTCTCTGCCCGAGGAGGAGCGGGAGCGTCTCAAGCCTCGCTTCGCCAGTATCCCGAGCAATCTGCTCATAGAGACGATTACGCTAGAGGAGGCGCTCAAGCTCTTTGACCTGCCCCGCACTGTCGGTGAGTTTGAGGGTAGCGAAGTGGTCGCTGCTGTGGGGCGCTTCGGCCCTTACCTACGACACAAAGGTAAGTTTACCTCTATCTCCAAGAGCAGTGGACTGACCCCTGAAGAGATTACACTCCAGGAGGCTATCGAGCTGATTGAGGAGAAGCGTCGCAAGGATGCAGCTAGTCTGCTCAAAACCTTCCCCGAGAATCCCGATATTGCGATCCGTGACGGACGCTGGGGCGCTTACATCAAGGCGGGTAAGAAGAACTACAAGCTCACCAAGGAGCAGAAAGCTGACCCCACGAAGCTGACATACGCTGAGGTCGTCGCTATCATCGCTGAGCAAGATAAAGAGACCCCGAAGAAGGACCGTACAACAGCGAAGAAGGCTACAAGCACGGCTAAGAAGAAGAGTACGACCAAGAAAACAACCAGCACTGCCAAGAAGGCTGCGCCTAAGCGTAGTGCGACCTCTAAGTCGTGATAGCTACCTATCCTTAAAGCTATGGAAGCTCCCGTACAGCGTGTATTCCTAGAGGTCGCTTACGATGGCACCAACTACTGTGGCTGGCAGGTACAGCCTCGTGGCATCTCGGTGCAGTCTGAGCTAGAGCGTGCCCTCTCGATACTCTTTCGTCAGCCCATCTCGGTCACAGGAGCAGGGCGCACAGACGCTGGGGTACACGCCTACAGTATGATGGCACATGCCGACTTGCCAATCCCGCACCCTCCGCTAGCACAGATACAGAGAGGCTTGTGCGGCATACTGCGTGGAGGTATATCCATTCGCTCTGTCACGCCAGTCATCCCGACAGCGCACGCCCGCTTTGACGCTACCTCACGAAGGTATCACTACTATATATCGGCTTGTAGCAACCCCTTTTGGGGCAATTACTGCTGGGAGCGACGCACGCTCCCTGATATGGCGCTGATGAACGAAGCTTGTCGCCACTTCATCGGGGAGCACGACTTCACCTCTTTTAGCAAGCTACACACGCAGACGAAGCACAACCGCTGTACCGTCTACACAGCGCATTGGGAGCAGGTCGAGATGCCTGGTCTGTGGGATGCGATGCGCTACGAGGTGTGTGCCAATCGCTTTCTCCACGGTATGGTGCGTACGATGGTCGGGACGCTCCTCGAGGTGGGATATGGACAGCGCACGCCAAACTCTATCGCAGAGTTGATCCAGTGCGAAGACCGCTCGCTAGCTGGCTCGGCAGCTCCAGCTCGTGCGCTTTTCTTCGTTGAGGCGACCTATCCCGACTCGATCTACAGCACAGATCCTCAGTAAAAGCAACAACCGCCAGACCTCTTGTCTAGAGGTTGATCACACTCTTCCACCTTTTCTGTCAGAAGGAGCGAATGCTTCTTCTGAAGTTCCCATTGAGCAAACTCAGACGGAGTTCTAGTTCCATACGGGTGAAACTCTAGTGCCAACCCCCATTGGCACTCCAGTTCCATATGGGTGAAACTCTAGTGCCAACCCCCATTGGCACTCCAGTTCCATACGGGTGAAACTCTAGTGCCAACCCCCCATTGGCACTCTAGTTCCATATGGGAGAAACTCCAGTTCCATACGGGAGAAACTCTAGTGCCATACGGGTGAAACTCCAGTTTCATAGGTAGGAAACTAAAAAAAGCCACACGAATGAGACTAGAAGTCTCATAGGTGTGGCGCATTGTTATTTGGATTGAAGGGAGCTTTGCTACGAGAGGGCGACCCGAATGGCAGAGAGCCGCATCAATAGCTCGGGTAGGTCGCTGAGGTTGTGTCGCTCAGCGTTGAGCTGTAGGAGCTGATCTCGTAGTGTGGGAGAGATGCGCTGCATAGCTGGGGAGATGTAGAGTAGCATGGGCACCTGCCCTCTAGTGTCGGGAGCGACTGGACCGCTGGAGTAGGGGTGCCACTCACTATACACACCCACGGGGCTACAATAGATAAGTATCGTGGGGGTCTCCTGGTAGTGTGCGACGAGCTGCTTGAGTAGGTAGTCCTGGTAGTAGACGACGTTGTAGTATTGAGCTACGTGGTCTAGTTCATCGCCAGACAGAGCTATGTCAATGTTTGCCGATAGGCGATTGTACTTGTAAAACTCCTCGGGTATACGCCACCAGATACTGCTGCGAGCTCCCAAGAGGTGAATGGTAGTGACACGAGACAGACTCTCTAGCTGCTTGAGTTGGTTGAGGACAGCATCATCGTAGGGGATTCGGTTGGTCCACTCTTGATCGTCTGCACGTAGATTGGTAAAGAAGTGGTGGTCGCAGTCGGCTGCTAGCTGTGGGTAGACATCTAGTCCACGGGCTATGCGAGGAGTGTTGTCTAGCCAATAGGTGTCGTAGCCTGCTGTACGAAAGATACTATAGATAGAGGGGTAGGTGTCCCAGCTCTCTGGGCTATCTTTAGGGCAGAGGGAGAATGTCCAAGCAGCAGCTAGAGCCGCATTGTCAGAGGCGCTGTAGATGCTGTCGAGTCGAATGAGGGTACCCGTCTGTAGGAGCGAGTCTATGGCTGGTGTATTCTCATTGACACTAGGGTTGTAGCAGTGCATCAGATGCGGATAGATATCTTCGGCAACGACCAGCACGACGTTGTGTGGCGGTAGGAGCGAGTCTACGGTTACCTCTTGGGGTGTGGCTTGTCGAGGTCTATAGTCTAGAGCACAACGCTTAGCATCGTGACGCAACATCCGACTGCTCAAGTAAAGGCGAGCGATCGGTGCATGCGCATTGTACTCTATGACTCCTGCGCTGGCGGCGATACGCGTCTGACGCAGATAGTTGATACCGAGTATGTGTGCGCTGACGAGAACTACTACGAAGAGGAGTGTAGAGCTGTATCGCTGGATGCGCTTGTTACAAGGGGTGGGCTGCTCTTTAGTACTCTTAGCACGACCTATGAGCCAAGAAGTACCGAGTGGTATAAAGATTGCTAGTAGTAGCTTGACCCCCTCGATGAGCATAAAGGGCATCTCTAGTCGTAGCGACTTGAAGAAGCCGTGAGCCTCTGAGCTATTCGTCGCAAAGATAGGTGTGGCTATTGCATCGCAGTAAGGCATCTGATAGGTACTGACGAGGTAGAGATCCATAATGTGTACGGCACTAACGAGTACCAGCTCGATGATGAGAACCACCTTGCGTGTGATGCGATGGGGAATCAGAGTGGGGATAATGTAGAGCAACGTAGCCATCCAAAGGGTGTCCCACAGGAGGGGGAGATTTTCTCTAGATAGATAAGTGGTACTCCTAGAGAGCAGGCCTCTGATGACCAGGTTATTGAGCGTCAAGATCGCCAGCATCGCAATCAGTAGCCATACTAGCTGAGGAGCCCTTGCTTTGACTCCCTGGAGGTAGTGTAAGAGTGCTTTTTTCATAGCTGATCTGGATGCTTAGGTGAGAAGGTTACCTCAGAGCCAAAGCCCTTGATACATCTAGGACGGGTCGCATCGTACGATAGGCTCCACAGCTGTAAGCGGGGGATGGTATAGTTTGACTCGATGCCCATAAGCCCCATAAGTGAGGAGGTAAAGAGATCGGTCATGAAGGGTTTGTATCGAGCGCGCTGTACGGCGAGTAGGATGTCTGGATTCTCATCTGCAAACTGATCGGACATATAGACCATGAAGGGAATCTGTAGCGATCTCTCAGAGACTGAGTGAGCTGTTTGGTGAGGTGCATCGGGATTGTCATAACGAGCCAATCCATGGTCGGAGAAGTAGATGACGATGGAGGAGCTGTGGCTGTAGTACTTGATAATCTCTGAGACGATATAGTCGTTGTAGAGGATCGAGTTCATATACTCTGCCGAGTTTTGCGCCTCGCCTGAGCTAAGGTGAGGCTCCAAGTGCTGGAGATCTTCAGCCGTAAAGCGACCAAAGCGTTCGTGAGGGTATCTATCGGTAAAGTCTGCATGATTGCCCATTAGGTGGGTCATTACTAGTAGATGACCGCTAGACGAAGTGGTCTGTCGGTAGTCCGTTAGATGTGGGAGGAGGAGTTCATCATACTTGACTCGACCAGCTTTCCAATGAAAAGAACTCGAGGTGCTACCCTCGGTGTAGTAGGAGCTGTCTGCGGTAGAGGCTATGAGCGACACCTCCTCAATCCAGTCACCAGCCATCTCTTGATTGCTACACCAGTAAGTTTTGTAACCAGCAGAGGAGAAAGCGATAGGTAGCGTAGTCGTGGCATCCCAAGGCGCCTGCTCATCCTCTCCTCGTATGGTGAGGACGCGTCGCAGTGAGGTGATTGTGTTGGGCTGTGGGCAGACGACATCATCGTAGAGAACGAGTGAGCCAGCCTGAACGAGTGAGTCTAGGTGTGGCGTATTCTCTAGCGGATAACCATAGCAGTGCATATCCAAGCGACGTAAGGACTCGCCGATGATGACCACCACATTGTGTGGCTTGCGCTGAGGTATGAGGCGAACGTTGGTCGGAACGTTTTTCCATAAGTTTTGCCCCATCTCGTCGTATCGCTTTTGATTGGCAAAAACTCCTAGCGTCGTCCCGATGTAGCGACTCATCATATTGTACTCGTGAGCGAGGGTATAAGCTTCAGTATTTGTAATACCATCGGTCACAATGCCTTTTATCTTGTAAGTATGGGGTAGCCCAAAAGCTAGAATGAGTAAAACGATGGCTTCCCAGCACCAACCCTTACGTATTAACCAGGTCACAAGGCTGATGCCACAGAGCAACCCGATGGCCTCTAGCAGCGTGTGCATCGGCATACTCCATGGTAGTAGCGAGCGACACACATCGTCGGCCTGGGGTGTATAGTACTGCAGCAAGACCGTCTGTGTCAGGAGCGTGCCGTGCTCCGTGAGCAGATAGTACTCATATATAAATAGTACAGCCGAGAGCAGTACGATGATACTAGTCCAGGTGATGCGCCACGACCGCTGTGGCAGTATGGCGGGGAGCGTCATCAGTATCGCTGTGCTGGCGATATAGCCTCCCAGCCAAAGGAGCAGAGGCATCTCCATACGAAGGTGCAGTATCATTAAGCTCCCCATAAGTACTTGTAGGAGTGTCAGGAAAGCAAAGAGGGTAGGCATACCACACATACGCCCCCACAACTGCTTGAGGTAGCCGCCACAGATGGAGAGAAGCCTTTTTATCTTAGAAAACATCGGAATAAAAGATTGCTCGTTAACTAGAATCGTTATAAGTTCAGCGCAAAAGTTGGCTCCCTCCGCTCTGCGCCTTGCAGCGGTGGTATAGATTGGTACACCCCTCAGTGAGTAGATCGAGGACGAGTTCAAAGCCCGATGCTCCGCCGTAGTATGGATCGGGGATATGATCCCACGGCATCTGCTCGAGGTAGTCAGCCATACGCACGACCTTTTCTTGCTGCTCTAGCGTCGGAGCCAGTTCGCGCAGTGCCTCATAGTTGCCATCGTCCATAGCGATGATTAGGTCAAAGGTCTCAAAGTCTTCATCCCTAATCTGCCTCGCCCGATGCGTCATCTCGATGCCTCGCCGTGCTGCATGGGCGCGCATTCGCGGGTCTGCTAGCTCTCCCTGATGCCAGCCTCCTATGCCAGCCGAGTCTACCTCGATCCGAGATGAGCTAGCGGAGTCTTCGGCTAGGAGTTGCCGCATAATAGCCTCTGCGAGAGGCGAGCGACAGATGTTACCTAGACAGACGAAGAGGATGCGGTAAGGAGCCTTACAGCTAGAGTTGCTCAGTGCCATCATGTATGCCTTGCTGTATTGTATGGTAGACTTGCTCGCGGAGATCTTGTATCGACTGATCGGACGAGCGATAGTCACGAGGGTGAATAGGAGGGTGTATATCTAAGTAAAGGCGACGCCAATGCGGTAAGAATGAGCCAGCACGCATCACATCGTACGAGCCTGATATGGAGACAGGAATGATGGGGATGTCTAGTTCGTCAGCTATGACGAAGCCACCTTTCTTAAAGGGTTGCATACGTCCCGTGCGGGTACGACTTCCCTCGGGAAAGATAAAGATCGAGTAGCCATCACCGAGCGAACGCTTTGCCTCATCTAACGAGTTGCGAATGTTCTGTATGCTATGTCCATTGATAAAGATAAAACCCGCCACCTCGCACGCTTTGCCCACAAAGGGGACACGTCGCAGTGACTCCTTCATCACCCACTTGAAGGGAATGCCGAGGAAGCCGTAGAGGAGGAAGATGTCGTAAGCGCCCTGGTGGTTGGCCATGACGACGTAGGGACCCGACTTCTTGTCGTAGTTCTTACGTCCCCGCACCGTGACGGGACAGAGGGATAGGATCAGTCCTAGCCACGACCAGATGAGTCCTGGGTAGTAGCTGAAGAACTTGCCAAAGCCTAGCAAGCAGCCTATCGTCATAACAACTGCCAAGACGATGGTTATCACCGCATAGATGGGGGCCGCTATTAAGACTATATATATAATGTATAGTATCCGTAGTAGCATAGAGGAGTAGGGGGTTGTCTCACTTACTGATTCTGTAGCACTTGTCTCTCGCTCACAAAGGTAGTGAAAAAAGCCCTTGGCGCTTACTCTCTGCTTCATCTAGTGAGCTGTAACTGCTCGCTTTGTTTGCCCTGCTACTTGTAGATGAGCGTGTGTCGCTGCGCTCTCGTGAGGTAGCGACCGACCGTCTCAGTGATCTCCTCAGGCGTGATAGCCTGTATGCGCTCCGCCACCTCAGCGACGCTGCTGACTCTGCCGAAGTAGAGGTAGCTCTTGAGCATCGTGATGAGCTCGCTGTCGTGCTGATCGTTGGCAAGGAGTAGCTGCCCCACGATCTGCTGCTTGCTGATCGCTAGCTGCTCCTCACTCATAGGCGTGGTGACGTAGCGGTCTAGGATGCGATGCACCGCCTCCACAGCTTCTTGTAGCGTGTCGCTTCCTGTACCCAGGTAGACGCTCCAGACGCCATCATTCAGATAAGGCGTGTAGCTTGCCTCGACACTGTATACCAGTCCTAGCTCCTCGCGCAGATGAAGGTTTAGCTGCGAGGTGATGGCGGGTCCTCCGACGAAGTTGTTGAAGAGCGTCATAGCGTAGCGCTCACGATTGTGCAGGCTCGGAGCATGCGTCCCTATGATGCAGTGACACTGATTGGTGCGGTAGTGGTGCGTCTTAGCGATGAGCCGCTCGGGTGTGGTCGTGGGCTTGACCTTTGGCACCTTAAAGGGGTCTCCCGCTACTACTCGTGGCTCGCTGTAAAGGTGTTCGATCATCTCCACCGCTTTGGCAAAGTCTATCTCGCCCCAGATGCCTAGCACCATATTGTCGGGGCGGTAGTACTGATCCATAAAGCGTCGCACGACTGTCGAGGAGATACGTCTGACCGATTGCTCGGAGCCTAGTATGTTGTGCGCTAGCGGCGTGCCACTAAAGAGTAGCTCCTCAAACTCATCATATATCCGCTCGCTCGGTGCATCTAGGTAGCTAGCTATCTCCTCGATGATCACCTCCTGCTCCTTGCTCAGCTCGCCGGCTGGTATGTAACTGTTGAGGACAATGTCTGTGAGCAGATGAACGGCTCTGAGCGCATAGCGTGAGGGAATAGCGATGTGTAGGGTCGTATCCTCCTTGGTAGTGAAAGCGTTGAGGTCAGCGCCTACAGCCTCGACACGATTCACTAGGTGTAGGGCGTGTCGTCTATGCGTCCCCTTAAAGAGCATATGCTCCGTACAGTGTGCCAGTCCATAGTAAGGCTGCGGATCGTGAGCCGAGCCTGTCTGTACCATATAGCCTATATAGGTGACCTGGCTGGGGATAGGGTAGTAGACGATACGTAGCCCCTGAGCTGTGGTGTGGTATTGTAGTTGTGGAGATATCATGATGAAAAGCGAGAGACAGTCACATAGGCCTGTCAGCTCCAAAAAAGAACCCAGACCACACAAAGTCATGCAGTCTGGGTCTCATAGATGTTATGATACATAGGTACGTATCATGGTAGATACGACTCGATATGTCGTAAAGGTTGTGTAGCTGTCAGCTTACTCAGCAGCGGGAGCCTCTTCGGTAGCTGGTGCTTCCTCTGCGTCGGGAGCCTCCTCGGCAGCCTCTGCTTCAGCCTTTGCAGCAGCTTCGACCTCAGCCTTCTCGCGCTCGATGGCTGCCTTCTTCTCCTCTAGTGCCTTGCTACGCTCCTTGTTTTGCTCTTCCTCAGCCTCGTGCTGCTTCTGAGCTATATCCTGAGCCTTCTGCTGGTCACGCTCAGCGACTCCCTTGAGGAGCTGCTGCTTGTTTGCGAGCCATGCCTCAAAGCGCTGGTCTGCAACCTCCTGTGTGAATGCGCCCTTGGCGACACCACCATCGAGGTGCTTCTTAAGGAGGACACCCTCACGTGAGAGGATGCGACGTACGGTGTCACTAGGCTGTGCACCGACCTTGAGCCAATAGAGAGCGCGGTCAAACTTCAAATCTATTGTAGCAGGATTAGTGTTCGGATTATAAGAACCTATCCTCTCAATAAATTTTCCATCCCGTGGAGCCCTGCTATCAGCGATGACGATACGGTAGAAGGGGTAGCCACGACGACCGAATCTTTGTAGTCTGATTTTAGTTGCCATTGTTGATATTGAGATTTGAATGATTTGGATGTTCGTGAGAACTTTCGTCTCATACGAACTGTGCAAAGGTACGCAAAAATCTTCATTCCACAATCACCTCCACAAAACGGGCGGACGCTTTTTTGCTCGTAAGGGGGCGTTGTCTTAACTTTGCGCTATAAGACCATCTAGTCAATATGCTATCACAACAACAGATGGAGCAAGTAGTGGCTCTGAGTAGGCAGTGGGCCGATAGATCACCCGATAGGATACTCTTCGAGCGGAGTGAGCTAGAACCTGAACTAAAGAGACAGGTCGCCCTACAGGTCGCTCTGCTCCCCAAGATGCAACGTAAGATGCCACGCTTTGCCAAGTGTGGCGGATATATACCACATCGAGTCAACTTCGAGCAGAGTAGTAGCGAGCTGACAGCCCGCTACAAGCAGCAACTGATAGCGCCTCAGGAGCATATCCTAGATATGACTGGTGGGCTAGGCATCGACGCTCTAGCAATGGCGTCTGTATCAGAGCTGAGCGTCATCTACGAGATAGACCCGACGATGGCAGAAGCCTTGACCTACAATCTGCACAAGATCTTACAGCAAGATCATGTTATGGTACACTGCGGGGACGCACTGGCAGCGATGGAGCGTGCTACACTCGAGGGGATCACACTCATCTACGCAGATCCGGCTCGTCGAGATATGGAGGACCCTAATCGCCGTCTCATTAGTATGGAGGAGTATAGTCCATCACCGCTACAGATTATGATTAGGCTGCAGGAGCTGGACTATCAGGGGCGACTGCTCCTCAAGTTGTCGCCGATGCTAGATATTCAGTGGATATTAGAGCAGCTCCCGCAAGTCTGCGCAGTACATATAGTACAAGTGCAGGATGAGGTCAAGGAGCTACTGGTCTCGGTCTCTATGCAGCGACAAGAGACTGATCCAGAGATTTATCTAGCTGTCGTGGATCGCCTGGGGGAGGTGAGCCGTTGGAGCTTCCCGTACCACAGGTTGTCATCGGTTCGTACAGCTTATGCGACTAAGGTCGAGGAGTATATACATATCCCGCAGCCACTCCTGATGAAGAGCGGTGCCTTTCACCTCATCGCTGAGGAGCAGTCGCTCACCTTACTCGGCCCCAACAGTCATATCTACACCTCAGCAAAGGCCTCTCCCAGTCCGCTCTACAAGAGCTATAAACTCATAGAGGAGATCGACTACAGCAAGTCTGTCCTTAGAGGTAAGGAGCTGCAGGCTCTCCGTCAGCGCTACCCAGCACTGACTATTATGTCACGACATTTCCCTCTGACGGCTCAGCAGCTCAAGCAGACGCTCAAGAGCGATGAGAGCGATACCTACTATCTACTCGCCACGACTATGGGAGAGCGTGCACGTAAGCTCTTGATCCTAACCTCTTGCTAGAAAAAAGCAATCCCTCCACAAATCACTTGCAGAGGGATCTTTACAAAGAAATGAAATCATCTTCATTGATGGAGGTTCGTGGCGGATTTGAACCGCCGTACACGGTTTTGCAGACCGTTGCCTAACCACTCGGCCAACGAACCATTGCTTATTTGATTGCGACTACAAAGGTACGACAATTTTTTGACAAACCAAATACTTCCATCGATTTTTAGAGCGCGAAAGTTTCATCGGGGAGAAAAAGGAGGCCTCTCTCTAGCTCATTTATAATATACAACCCTTTGATAGTCAGCTAGGAGTACTGTCCGTAAGCCGTGTGTAAGCTAAGAAATTACGAAGTCACAGCGTAGATCGAAGTTTGCGGGATTGGAAAGTTTGTCTTACCTTTGCATCCACGAGACGACAAGAAGCTCCGACGAGGTCTTGGGATCGTAGTGGATGGATTTGATAAGCTTGCAACCACTTAGAAAAATGCTAAAAACTTACCTCCTCACTGCTCTCTAGTAGAGATCGTAGCAGGAGGATCTTTCTAAGCAAGCATAGAGATATCAAAGCACCCCACGAGCTGATCCGTCAGACTGGTGGGGTGCTTTCTTGTTGTAACCAGAGGCTCTAGCACTGTCCAGTAGCCTCGACTCAATATATTTTATCTCAATAGTATATCAGTAGTATGAATTACTTCTTTACATCCGAGTCGGTGTCTGAAGGACATCCAGATAAGGTGGCAGACCAAATATCCGATGCCATCGTGGATCAACTCCTAGCGGGTGATCCTAATTCGCGCGTCGCCTGTGAGACGCTTGTCACGACGGGACAAGTGGTTGTGTCAGGCGAGGTACGTAGCAATGCTTATGTCGATCTAGATGCGACCGTGAGACGTGTCGTGGATCGTATCGGGTACAACAAGCCAGAGTATGGCTTTGATGCTCGTAGCTGTGGCATACTGAGCGCTATCCATGATCAGAGTAACGATATCAACCGTGGTGTGGATCGTTCCAACCCTGAGGAGCAGGGAGCTGGCGACCAAGGTATGATGTTTGGCTATGCTACGACCGAGACGGCCAACTATATGCCACTGCCTCTCGACCTCTCTAATGCGCTCCTCTTCGAGCTTGCAGAGATACGCAAGAAGGAGCCTGAGCTGATGCCTTACCTACGACCTGATGCCAAGAGTCAGGTGACGGTAGAGTATGATGAGCAGAACCACCCCGTGCGTATCGATACGATCGTCTTGAGTACGCAGCACGATGAGTTCATCAAGCCAGCCAATAGCTCTTACGAGGCGCAGCATGCTGCCGACCTCAAGATGCAGGAGCAAATCACAGAGGATATACGTCGCTACCTGCTCCCTCGTGTGGAGAAGTACTACCCGCAGTATGCCGATCTCTTTGCGGTGAAGGAGTATCGACTACTGGTCAACCCCACGGGCAAGTTTGTCATAGGAGGGCCTCACGGAGATACGGGTCTCACAGGACGTAAAATCATCGTAGACACTTATGGTGGTCGTGCCTCCCATGGTGGTGGAGCCTTCTCGGGCAAGGACTGCTCTAAGGTAGACCGCTCAGGTGCTTATGCGGCTCGGCATATTGCCAAAAATATGGTCGCTGCGGGCATTTGCTCAGAGATGCTGGTACAGCTCTCTTACGCTATCGGGGTCGCAGAGCCAGTGAGCATCTATGTCCACACTTCGGGCAAGACAATCGATATGAGCGATGGCGAGATAGCGCAGCGAGTTTTGCGCATCTTTGATCTGAGACCATATGCTATCGAGCAGCGCTTTGACCTACGCAAGCCGATCTATGAGGAGACCGCAGCTTATGGTCACTTCGGACGTGATGTGCGATGGGTCAAGAAGAGCTTCGAGACCTTCCACAGAGGTACCATAGAGATGGAGGTCGAGCTATTCCCCTGGGAGAAGCTAGACTATGTGGAGCGTATCAGACAAGAGTTTGGACTCTAATCGCTGCTAGGTCGTATGTCTCGTCTCTCAGAGAGTCTCAAGGCTAAGGAGCGACTCCTGCTACAAAACTATATCGAGGAGCAGGGCTTGAACCATAGCCGCACGCGCGAAGCTATCTTAGAGTTGATAGGGGAGCAGATGGGTATCTTCTCCTCAGAGGATCTGATAGCACTCGCTAAGGAGCGTGAGATGGCTGTCGGAGAGACGACGATCTATACTTGCATAGACCTTTTTATCAAGATTGGGATCTTGCTACCGCTACCTATGGGATTAGCAGGGTCATTGGTGCGACAGTCACTGTGTCAAAGCAAGGCGCTACTGCTTTGCCGGCACTGTGGCTCCGCACTGCTCTATCGTAGCACTACCGCACTGACAGAGCTACAGACGGTCACACCACCTCGATACAGTGACGTCACGCCACTACTGATCTACTGGGGTGTCTGCCCTCAGTGCTACCGTCTCGGACGACGATAGCGCTACACCGCAGCGCAACGTAGTACTATCACGTAGAGAGGTTAAGGCGATCCAGCTGACTTAGCCACACTTGAGCTACGAAGCAAGAGCTTTTTTTCGATCTTCACGTGGAGAATCGTAAATCTCCACGTGGGAAAAAGATATTCTCCACGTGGGCGAGAAATGAAACTTCGGAGGAATCAAATGAAACTTCGGAGGAAATGTTTCGCCCCCACGTGGAGAATATAAAACAGCCACGTGGAGATTTGACATTTTCCACGTGGCTGTGAGCGTTTTATACGGAAGCATCAAAAGAGTGTGCTGGATTAAACGAAAAAGTCCTATCCCCCTCTAAGTTGATATTCTAGAAGAACCCAACTCAGGCATTCTCGCTCTAGAGAGGGGTTAGCTATATACCTTATTATATTATATATGAGACAACAGACACATCTCATCTCTAGGTGGCGCTATATGATGCTACCGTACTTATTTTTGCTTACGCTGACGCTCTCGGCGCAGCAACCAGATACGCTCGTGCTGACGCTAAACGAGAGCATCGCTCTCGGGCTGGAGCAGAGCCCCGTGGTGCTGGGCAAGGACGTGGCGCTGGTCAACCAAATGTATGCTGAGCGAGAGGCGCAGAGTGCCTTGTACCCGCAGCTCTCGCTCTCGGGCAACTATGGCTACACACTCAAGAAGCAGCGCATCTACTTCGACGGGATGCCTGGTATGGGCGCTATGCCAGGTATGGAAGACGGTATCGAGGTGGGACGTACGCACAACATACAGTTGGGGCTACAAGCTGGTATGCCACTTGTCAATGCAACGCTCTGGAAGGCGTTGCAGATTAATCGCAAGCAGGTTGACTTAGCATTACAGCAGGCCTCGCAGTCTCGTCAGGAATTGGTCGGGCAGATTAAGAAAGCGTTTTACACAGTACTCCTCGCACAAGAGTCTTGCGAGACATTGCAGCAAAGCATGCGCAATGCGGAGCTGAACCTAGAGCGGGTCACACAGCGCTATGAGGCGGGGCTTGTAGCTGAGTACGACAAGATGCGTGCTGAGGTTCAGTACGCAAATATCAAGCCCTCGGTACTGCAGGCGGAGCAGGGAGTGGCTCTCGCTTATATGCAGTTGGCGGTGCTACTAGGACTAGATCCTCACACAGGTCTGCGACTGGTGGGACACCTCGAGGATTACCAAGCCGAGAGCCAGCAACTCATAGCGCAAGTACCGACGACCGACTCGCTATGGCTCACGACCAATCCGACCTTGCGAGCACTAGAGCTACAGCAGCAGATAGCTGACGAGAGTATCTCGCTCTCCAAGCTGAGCTGGGTACCTTCGATCTCGTTGGGAGCAAACTACAATTACAACTTCTCGTCAAACGACTTTGACCTCTCTAAGAGTCGTCTCTGGGTTCCCTTTTCAGTCGTGAGCCTGCAGTTTCAGTTCCCCATCTTTACAGGGCTGAAGAACTACTACACGACGCGACAAGCTAAGGGACGGGCTTTGCTCCTGAAGCTACAGCGACAAGATGCTGAGCGGTCACTCACGCTCGGAATGCAGAGCCAGCGAGACCAAGCGCGCAAGGCTCAGGAGCAGTACAGCTCAGCGACACAGATACAAGCGACAGCCGAGCGGGGCTACACCATCGCACAGCGTATGTATGACAAGGGCATGGGCACGCTCCTAGAGGTCAATGATGCTGAGCTGGCACTACTACAAGCTCGTCTCAACCAGACCCAAGCGCTCTATGACTACCTCATAGCGGGTGTGGAGATAGAGCAGCTCATAGCTCCCGAGACACCGCTCTCCTCCGAACCAAGCGATGATTACGAGGAGCGTCTCAACTCGATCAAACGAATGACACGATACTTCTAACGCCATATATCCTAATTAAGCCAAAAACAATATCCTATGTTTCTCTCTATACGTACACTTGCTCCGATAGCACTGAGCCTAGCACTCATTTCTCTTACTAGTTGTCAGTCGGCGAGCAAGGAGGGCAAGACGACCTTTTCGCATACGATCGACTCGACAGACATCAAGCATGTAGAGGTGGCGACCGTCTCGGTGCAGACGCTCCCAGACCTGCAAGAGTACACCAGCACGGTCGAGGCTAAGGTGACTAATCAAATAGCTCCGCAGATGGCCTCCCGCATCAAGCGCATCTATGTAGAGGTGGGGCAGCAGGTCTCTCGTGGGCAGCTCCTCGCTGAGATGGATCACAGCCAGCTGGAGCAGGCGCGTCTGCAGCTCGAGGAGCGCAAGAGCGCACTGGCTCGTATAGACGAGCTCTACAAGATAGGCGGCATCGCACAGTCGGAGTGGGAGGCGACGCAACGAGCCCTCACATTGGCTCAGACGAGCTACAATAATATAAAGGAGAATACGCAGCTTCGTAGCCCTATCTCAGGGGTGGTCACAGCGCGCAACTACGATGCGGGCGATATGATGTCGCCGCAGATGCCTCTGCTTGTCGTGGAGCAGATCAACCCAGTGGTGCTACGGATCAATCCCTCGGAGCGTTACTACGGACAGATGACCAAAGGGATGCCGGTGACGATCACTTCGGAGTCCCTGCCTGATGAGACTTTTGCTGGTAAGATTTCGCTGAAGTATCCAACGATCAATCCACAGACCCACACCTTTACGATGGAAGTCGAGGCGACCAATCCTGAGCGCAAGCTAGTGCCAGGACAGTATGCTCGTGTCTCAATCAATCTAGGCGACAAAGAGTATACGGTGGTCCCCACAGAGAGCATTGTCAAGCAGATAGGCAGCGCTGAGCAGTGTGTCTACATCGTACGAGACGGCATCGCCCATCGGCAGGTAGTCGTCGTAGAGCGTACCGTCGGTAAGTACACAGCCATCAGCGAAGGAGTCTCCTCAGGCGATGTCGTAGTCACGACTGGAGCCAGCATCTTGTCCGATCAAATGCCTGTACAGATTAAGCAGGCTCAGCAGTAGTCTCTCCCAACACACAGATCCTCGCCTTTAGCTTATGAGTCTTTATCAATCAGCCGTACGTCGTCCTGTCACCACGATCATGATCTTCGTTGGGGTGGTCGTCTTGGGTCTTTTTGCCTTGACACGCCTGCCGATAGACCTTCTGCCTGAGATGCAGATCAATCGGGTTATGATCGTCACCTCCTACTCTGGAGCCGCTCCTGAAGAGGTGGAAAACAACATTACCAAGCCGATCCAAAACGTCCTCAATGGTATTAACGGAGTCAAGCACATTACCTCGCAAAGCAAGGAGAATGTCTCTGTCGTCACGCTGGAGCTCAGAGAGGGACTGGACATAGAGAATGCGATCAACGATACCCGCGACAAGATCAGTGCTATCACGGAGGCGCTCCCCGACGGAGCGGGCACGCCAAACATTATCAAGTTTGGTATGGATGATATGCCGATCTTGATGCTCTCGGTCAAGTCGGACGCTAGCTCCAAGTCGCTCTACAAGATCCTGAGCGACCAAGTGGTGACACCGCTAGGACGTATAGACGGCGTGGGCGGTGTCAATGTACTAGGCGCTAGACAGCGACAAGTCAACGTCTACTGCGACCCGCACAAGCTCGAGACCTACGGCATCACGGTCGGAGATGTGAGCAATCTCATTGCGGTGGCAAATCGCAATATCTCTGCTGGGTCGATGAACCTAGAGACGAGCAAGATCTCCCTCAGAGCTATCGGTGAGATCGTCGATCCGAAGCAGCTAGAGGAGCTACCCGTGACCAGCTTCGGCGGACGAACCATCTATCTGCGAGACGTGGCGAGTGTCGTAGATGGCGACCCTGAGCAGCAGACGCTCTCCTACGTGGACAACCAGAGGGGCGCTATGCTTATGCTGATGAAGCAGTCGGGTGCCAACACGGTTCAGGTGAATAAGCGTGTCCTCAAGGCGCTCCCGCAGATCGTGAAGAACCTTCCCTCAGACATCGAGATCGAAGTAATCTTGGATCAGAGCGACTTCATCGTGCGCTCGATCAATAGTCTTAGCTCGACGATTGCCATCACCTTCTGCGTCGTGATGCTCATCGTGCTGCTCTTCCTAGGCCGTTGGCGCGCCACCTTTATCATCGTTCTGACGATACCGATATCGCTACTCTCCGCCTTCATATACCTACTGCTGACGGGCAATACGCTCAACATCATCTCGCTCAGTTCGCTCTCCATAGCCATCGGTATGGTGGTGGACGATGCGATCGTGGTGCTAGAGAATATCACCAACCACATCGAGCGGGGAAGCTATCCCAAGCAAGCTGCTGTCCATGCGACCAACGAGGTGGCACTCTCAGTCATCGCCTCTACGCTGACGATGCTGGCGGTCTTCCTCCCGATGGTGATGATGCAGGGTATGGCGGGACTACTCTTCCGTCAGCTCGGCTGGATCGTCAGTATCGTGATGATCGTCTCGACCATCTGTGCACTTGCCCTGACACCTACGCTTTGCGCCCACATGCTACGAGCTAATCGTCAGCGTAAGGAGGGAAAGGTATCCCAAAAGATCCTACGCCCCTTCAACGACTTCATTCAGCGACTCACGGTGCTTTACCAAAGGACGCTCGCCTGGGTGCTACGACACAAGTGGCTCACGGTAGGCTTGTCCCTAGGCATCTTCGCACTATCGCTCACGCTCGGCTCGCTAATCAAGACGGAGTTCATGCCACAGGGAGACGGGGGCTATATCTTTGCCAAGGTCAATTACCCCGTAGGCACTACCATAAATCGTCCGCTCGCTGAGGGGCATCGCCTCACTGAGGAGTGGCACAAGAAGTACCCCGAGATAGAGATGCTGCAGTTCTCCACGGGTCAGGCTGATGCTTTTCAGTCTGGCGCCTCGACGTTGGCTCAGGACAATGGCGACAATATTCTTTCTTTCAATATCAAGCTGGTCGATGCCTCCGAGCGAAAGCGTTCCTCCCAAGAGATCGCTGCCGAGATGCGTCGTGATCTAAGCGCCACACCTGGTATCAAACAGTACAATGTCTCAGCTCAGACAGGTGGCGGGGGACAGCAAAACAGTGTCAATGTCGATATCTACGGACACGACTTTGCCGTTACCGATCAGATCTCCAAAGCGTTTATGGCGAAGATGAGTAAGTCGCCAGCTTGCGCTCAGGCGCTGAGCAATCGTGACGAGTTTATGCCTGAGTACCAGGTCATCTTCGACCAGCAGCGTCTCGCCGAGCATGGGCTGACCAATAGTATGGCAGCGAGCTATCTGCGCAACAGCATCTACGGAGCCACCGCCTCCTTCTATCGTGAGGATGGGCAGGAGTATGAGATCCGTGTGCGCTTGGCGCCTGAGTTCAGACGCTCGCTAGACGACGTCGCTCAGACACTCGTACGCACCCCGCAGGGAACGAGCGTACGACTAGGCGAACTGGGCAAGGTCGTGGAGCACTTTGCACCTCCTGCCATTTACCAGAAAGACCGTTCTCGTGTCGTTACCATTGCGCTTACACCAGCGCCCAAGGCTGCGCTCTCAGACCTCGTCCGCACTGCTCGGAAGGCTCTTGATGAAATTGATATGCCCGAGGGCGTGAGCTACGAAATCACAGGAGCTTTCGAGCAGCAGCAAGAGGCTTTTGCAGACTTAGGGACGCTCCTGCTGCTCATCATCTTCCTAGTATTCATCGTGATGGCTGCAGAGTTTGAGAGCTTGGCCTCCCCGTTTGTCATTATGTTTTCCGTACCCTTTGCCTTTACGGGCGTTATCATTGGTTTGCTCGTGACGGGTGTCCCCTTGAGTATCATTGCCTTCATCGGAGCGATCATGCTCGTCGGTATCGTGGTGAAGAATGGCATCGTCTTGATCGACTACACCATACTCAATCGTGAGCGTGGCATGTCCGTACGCACGGCTCTGCTCCATGCGGGAGCGTCGCGTCTGCGACCTGTGCTGATGACGACCCTCACGACCGTCTTCGGTATGATCCCGATGGCTATCGGCATCGGAGAGGGTAGCGAGATGTGGCAGCCGATGGGTGTCACGGTAGCCTTCGGTCTGACCATCTCGACGCTGGTTACGCTCCTCCTGATCCCTTGTATCTATGCGCTGGTCTCTCGCCGTCAGATACGGCGTCAGCGCAAGAAAAGTCTCAAAACCCACCACTAAGCTATGAATAGACAAAAGGCAATCTTCATCGTCTACAACAGCGCCCTGCATGGACTCGTCATACGCGCCCTCGAGCAGCACAATGCCAAGGGCTATACCGAGTGGAGCGAAGTCCACGGACGTGGCTCCGCAACGGGCGTCCCACATCTCGGGAGCCATGCTTGGCCGACGACCAACGGCGCTATGATGGTTATCACGGATGATGAGCGAGCCGAGCGACTCCTCGCAGCTCTTCATCAGATCGACCTAGACAATCCTAAGCAAGGTCTGAGAGCCTTCGCCTGGGAGGTCACCGATATGATCTAACGAATAGAGCGCTAGCACAGCACAAAGCGTCAGTCTCGCACGAGCGAGGTTGACGCTTTCTTCGTCTTGGTGGGTGTGTGGCTCGGTAGCTTCCATACGAAATGTAAACTTTCCAAAATCGTTCCAGCTTTGGGAAATAAGTTTTCCAAGGGAGGAAAAGAAAGTTTCCAACAGTGGAAAAGTTCCTTTCCTCTAGGGGAAAGCGCAAACTCCTCCCTTGTGACGGTTGAGTCCCAGCGGAGGGACGGAAGGTGCGGGGCATAGAAAAAGGAGCTTCCCGCAGGGAAAACTCCTTCTATCTGACTGATGTTGTGGCTATTTGTTGAGCTCGATGAGGCGATCGTTGAGATCGGCGTTGCTCCGTAGGCGGGGTATCTTGTGCTGACCGCCCAGCTTGCCCTGCTCTTCGAGCCAGTCGTTGAAGAGCCCTCGTCGAGCAACCACCAAATGGGGCATCAAGAGTGCCATATCGGCATAGCGCTTCGCCTCGTAGTCGCTATTGAGCGTGCGGAGCTCTTGGTCGATGCGCTCGATGAAGTGGTCTGGATCGGCTGGTGGTGTGTCAAACTCTACGACCCACTCGTGATAGCCATTGGCCGTCTCGAGGCAGAAGCGCGGTGCCACCGTGTAGTCGCGCACCGTGACGCCCATCTCCTGGGCGACGCGCGAGATGGCTGTGGTCGTGTTGTGGACCATCAGCTCCTCGCCGAAGGCATTGATAAAGCTTTGCGTACGCCCCGTGATGATGAACTTGTAGGGGTGCAGCTCGGTGAACATGACCGTGTCGCCGATGATGTAGCGGTAGAGCCCTCCGAGGGTGGAGATGACGAGCGCATAGTTGACCCCTTTCTGTACGTCAGCTAGCGGTATAGCTTGGCGGTCAGGTGCGTCAAACTGAGACATTGGGATGAACTCATAGAAGATGCCGTAGTCCTGCATCAGGAGCATAGAGCTGGAAGTGGGGTCGTCCTGAACGCCAAAGAAGCCTTCGCTCGCATTGTAGGTCTCACGGTACTGCATCCGCTCGGACGGGATGACTTGGCGGTAGCGCTCACGATACGGATCGAAGCTGATACCCCCGTGAAAGAAGACTTCGAGGTTAGGCCACACCTCTGAGAGGTTGTCCCGTCCTGTATACTCTAGGATCGCCATGATGGTCTCGAGCATCCAGCTCGGCACGCCCGAGAGACTGCCCACATCTGCTGTCGCCACCTCCTGGACGATCTGTCGCATCTTGGCGGTCCATTCGCTCATGAGGAGGGTCTGCTTCGAGGGAACGCGGTACATCTGTCCTAGGGCGGGCATATTTTCCACCAAGATGGCGGAGAGGTCGCCCGTATGGGTGCCTGCGGCAAACTCGGTCGGCTTGTGGCTCCCCCCGATGACTAAGCTCTTGTGTCCGAAGAACTCGCTGTCGGGTCGTGTGTCTAGGTAAAGCCAAAGGGCATCTTTGGCACCCTGATAATGGCAACTCTGCAGATGCAATCCAGGCACGGGAAGGTATTTGCTGCGACCTCCTGAGGTGCCACTGGAGGTGGCGAACCAACGGCAGCTACCTTTGATCAGCTGATTGCGCTCTCCCTGTAGCATACGCTCTACCCAGGGGCGTAGCTCTTCGTACTCGACGATGGGGACGATGCGCTGGTAGTCGCTGTAGGTGTGGATAGGCTCGCTTGTGAGGGACTGCTCGTAGGCGGTGCCATGTAGTACACGCATAATGCGCTTGAACTGGCGCATTTGGATAGCTTCGCTCTGCTTGGCGTACTGCTCGATGCTCTTGAGCCGAAAGTACATAAGGCGATAGATGGTTGCGGTCTTTTTGTCCATAAAATTTACAGCTTGAGTTACTCTACGGCTACTAGTTTCTGATAGCGTAGCATGGGGGAGGAGAGGTAGACGAGGGTCGTGTATTGGTTTTCTGTCTGGTAATAGTCGCCCTCGATAGCGTTGCTGGCTAGGGGAGCGGGCGATGGCGATGTGCTGTATCGGTAGCTGACGTAACCTCCCTTGACGAGGAGCGACAGCTCGAAGTAGCCTGTCTCGCGGTTGTAGCGTAGCGTGCGCTGCTCCTTAGGCAATGCATCGAAGGCGGCTCCCTCGATGAATGGGGTGCCATACCTGAGCGGGTCCTCGAGAGCCAGTCGCCAGGTGACGAGGTAGTAGTCTGTCATAGTCTCATCGTAGTACGGGTCGTAGTCTGTCTGGCGCACTTTGCGGTACCCATTGGCGTCAGGAGTGGTTATGTAGCTACCATTCGTTGGGTGGTCTAAATAAAGGTCAGCCTTAGTGGGTGTCTCCTGACTATTCAAGTGCTCCACACCCATATTCGCCTCGTAGGGCGACAATATCTCGTAAGCGCGCCACTCATTGCCCGCCGCAAAGGTGGCTCCGTCATGGCCCCTGAAGGTGAGACGCCCAGGAGCGAGGGAGGTGGGGCGGGTGAGATGCTGGTAGCGGGTGGAGGAGCCGTTTTGTCCGATAGTGACGAGTAGCTCCGTGAGCGGGTCGGTAGTCAGTGTGGGGGGAAAGGTTAGCTCTAGCTCCACTTGCTGAAAGCGAGAGTAGTTGCCCTCAGGCGTCGTTGGCACCACCTGCTGAGCGACATCGGCTAGAGGCTCATAAAGGGCGAAGCTGGTGACGAAGATCGGCTCCTCTTGTAGCTCTTCGCACCAGGCGGTGAGACGATAATTGCCCGAGAGGAGCGGTTGTAGTACGGAGGCTCCTCCGAGGCGCAGCTCGTAGTGGCGATAGGCGACGTTCGTAGCTTCCGAGGGGGCGCTTTCGTCCGTCTGCCAGCGCGTTCCGATCCATCCGTCGAGGTATTCGCTAAGCGCCATACGGTCATTGACCTGCCAGTCAGCGTCGCACAGCTCCAGCAGGTAGTGGATACGGTGCGGGATAGGATCCTCGAGGTCAAAGCTTACCACGATCTCCTCGTCGCTACTAGCCAAGCGAGCGATCGGGTAGGGTATAGCGATCGGCTCTCCGTCACGCCACACCTGACACTGTAGAGTCTGTACCTCTGTCGTATAGATGTGATGCGGGAATATCTCTCCTCCCGAGAGCGAGCCAGCGAGGGCTAGGAGGAGCAAGCAAAGCGTCCAAAGCTTATTCATCGTCCCAAAGTTACAGATCTTTGACCGAACGACAAAGAGTCCAGGATGCACTAGGCTCCGCAGACCTTACGAGTAACCCGCTGTAGGGGCGGACCTATGTGTCCGCCCGTCCTCATCGGAGCGCAGTATGCCTTGTGGGCGGACACGCAGGTCCGCCCCTACAGCGGGTTACTCGTAAAGTTTGCGTAATTGAGGACTCGTGAGCGCACTAAACAAAAAGGAGACAGACACCCCACGCGTGAGTATCTGTCTCCTTTTTGTCTATTCGCTTAGCTCGAGGCTAGCGAGTCTCTTTGTGATTAGTTGCCGTGAGCAGCTTGGATCTCCTCGTACTTAGCGTTGTCGCCCAGTGCGTAGTAGATATTACCGAGTAGGTAGTAAGAAGCGTCTGGATTGATGCTATAAGCCTTCTCGAGGTAGGGTAGCGCCTTGTTGAGCAGTGCTGTGCGCTTCTTCTGAGCAGCAGCCATACCGCCTTCCTCCTTGTCAGAGACCTCTACAGCCTTGTTGTAGTAGATACGTCCGATGTTACAGAGTGACTCGACGTAGTTAGGATCTACCTCTAGTGCTTTGCTAAACCACTTGATAGCTTCCTCCTCATTGCTCTCCTCGTAGAGCTTACCCATCACGTCATAGAGCTGGGGGTTCTCGGGGTTGAGCTCGATAGCCTGAGTGAGGAAGGTACGTGCCTCGTCATACTTGTTCTGTACGATGTAAGTATTGATTAGGTTGACAGAGTAGTATGGCTCCTTGGGGAAGAGCTTGAGACCCTCTCGCATCGTCGTGATGTAGTTGGCCGTGTCGCCTTCCTCGATGTAGGTCTGAGCGAGGATCTGGTAGACCTCGTTCTGGCGATAGCCGTTGCCCTTGAGCTCCTCACCGTATTGGATAGCGAGCTGCTTGTCGCCAGCCTGATAAGCTGTGATGATAGCAAAGAAGTCCACCATCATAGAGTTGGAGTCAGGCTGAGCAATCTTCTCTCCCTCGAATAGAGGAGAGCGCTTGATCTCTCTAAAAGCCTGGAATGCTTTGAGCGCATTCTTGAAGTCCTTCTGCTCCATATAGTACCCTCCGGCATTGATGTAGTAAAGGAGGTTCTCCTCGTAAGCCTTAGAGATCTTCTTCTCAAACTTGGGGCGCACCTTGCCCTTGTCATTGGGCTGGTGGTCGATCTCGTAGGTCTTTGTGTAGTACTCGTGCATAGCGAGTAGAGCTTTGTACATATTGGGGAGGTCTTGAGGCTCACCCTTGAGGCTCTTTTGGTTCTCGCCTGTGAAAGCACGCTCCTCGACGAGACCCGCAGTGTACCACGTCTTGGCATCGTCTTTTGTCTCAGGGTTTTCAAGCGCCTGCTGGATTAGGTTACGAGCCTCAGGATAGTTAGGCTTGCTCGCATCGGATAGACGGTCAGCACCTTTGACGTTGGCGGTCTGTGCGTATCCGAATGTTAGTGCACTCATCAGCACGAGTAGCACTAGGGTTACTTTGCGTGTTGTTTTCATATTTCAAGTAGATGTTACTGGTTTATAATCTAGTTCTCTTGTAGTGTCTAGCTAGTGAAGCCTACTCTTGATCATCATTGACCTCTAGCTCGTCGTCTGGGTCTGATCCTAGCAGATCCTCCTCCTGAGGGATAAACTCTGAGGGGTCGTCTAGGTCAGCCTCATCGAGCAGCTCTGGTTCCTCTTCCTCAGCCACTACATTACATATAGATGCAATTTCGTCCGAACGTTTATTGAGGTCGATCATTTTGACCCCTTGAGTAGCGCGTCCCATGACACGTACTTGCTCCATAGAGAGACGGATAGCGACACCACTCTTATTGATGATCATAATGTTGTCGTCATCCTCTACGGCACGTATATCGATGAGCTGACCCGTCTTGTCGGTCACGTTGATCGTCTTGACACCCTTGGCGCCACGCTTGGTGATGCGGTAGTCATCGATGAGCGAACGCTTACCATAGCCCTTCTCGCTGATGACGAGGATCGTCTCCTCACTGTTTTTCAAGCGATGTACGACCATACCGATCACCTTGTCGTTGGGATCGTCATCGAGACGGATGCCTCGTACGCCTGTCGCTGTGCGTCCCATAGGACGTACCTCCTTTTCGTTAAAGCGGACACAGCGTCCATTGCGGTTGGCTAGGAATATCTCGCAGTTACCATTCGAGAGAGCCACCGAAACGACCTGATCATCGTCACGTAGATTGATCGCACGGACACCCGTCTTGCGTGGGTTAGCGTAGTGAGCTAGGAGCGTCTTCTTGATCAAGCCCTGCTCAGTAGCGAAGACAAGGTAGTGTGTATTGACAAACTCCTCGTCGGTCGTCAAGTTCTTAATACGTAGGAAAGCCGTGACACGGTTCTCCTCGTCTAGGTCTAGGAGGTTCTGGATATGTCTGCCCTTAGAGCTCTTGGAGCCCTCAGGTATCTCAAAGACTCTGAGCCAGTAGACACGTCCCGTAGCGGTAAAGAGCATCATCGTAGCGTGCATCGTCGCCGAGTAGATGTACTCGACAAAGTCCTCGTCACGACTATCAGCACCCTTGACACCGACCCCGCCACGCGTCTGCGTGCGGAACTCCGAGAGAGGCGTACGCTTGATATATCCTAGGTGAGATATGGTGATCACCATATCCTCATCGGCGTAGAAGTCCTCGGGATTCAAGTCTTCTGAAGCATATACGATCTCCGAGCGACGCTCATCGCCATACTTGTCGATGATCTCACGGCACTCCTCCTGTATCAGCTCCATACGCATATTGATGTCGCTGAGGAAGAGGTTTAGGTAGTCGATACGCTCCTTGAGCTCATTGTACTCATGCTGTAGCTTGTCAATATCGAGTTTCGTGAGCTGTCGGAGACGCATATCGACGATAGCACGGGCCTGTAGCTCCGAGAGGTTGAACGTCTCCATCAGTCGATTCATCGCCTCGCGTGTCTCCTCACTAGAGCGGATGATGCGTATGACCTCGTCAATGTGATCTACCGCAATGATCAAGCCCTCCAAGATGTGGATGCGTTCTTGCGCCTTGCGAAGCTCATACTGCGCACGACGTGTCACCACCTCGTGGCGGTGATCGACGAAGTGTCCGATGAGGTCCTTGAGGTTGAGCAGGCGAGGACGACCGTGGACTAGCGCAATGTTATTGACACTAAAGTAGCTCTCTAGGTCGGAGTACTTATATAGGTAGTTGAGTACGACGCCAGCGTTGGCATCCTTCTTTATATCTATGACAATGCGGATACCCTTATTGCTCGACTCGTCAGATATGTCGCTGATGCCGTCGATCTTCTTCTCGTTGACCAGCTGGGCAATCTTAGCGACCATATCGCTCTTGCGTACCTGATAGGGTATCTCACGGATGATGATCCGCTCGTGGTTGTTGTGCTCCTCTATGTCTGCCTTGCCACGTATCACGATACGTCCGCGGCCTGTGTGGAATGCCTCTTTGACCCCCTCGTAGCCGTAGATGACACCACCCGTGGGGAAGTCTGGCGCCTTGACATACTGCATCAGCTCATCGACCGTGATCTCGCCACGCGCATCGATGTAAGCGATACAAGCATTGAGCGTCTCGGTGAGGTTGTGCGGAGCCATATTGGTCGCCATACCGACGGCGATACCAGCAGCGCCATTGATCAGGAGGTTAGGAATGCGACAAGGTAGTACAGTGGGCTCCTTAAAGTCTCCATCGAAGTTGTCTTGAAAGTCCACCGTCTCCATATCAATATCCCGGAGCATCTCCTGGGCAAACTGATTGAGCCTCGACTCGGTGTAACGCATCGCAGCGGGTGAGTCTCCGTCGATAGAGCCAAAGTTACCCTGTCCCTGTACGAGCGGGTAACGCATATTCCAGCCCTGTGCAAGACGTACCAATGTATTATATACGGAGCTGTCGCCATGGGGGTGATACTTACCTAATATATCACCGACGGCGCGAGCACACTTGCGGGTAGGATTATTGTAAGTATTGCCACTCTCATTCATCGAGTAGAGTACACGTCGATGCACTGGCTTGAGGCCGTCACGCACATCGGGGAGTGCACGAGAGACGATGACAGACATTGAGTAGTCAATGTAAGAGGTCTTCATCTCGTCCTCAATATCCACTGGGATAATCCTATCTATACTATCTTCCATAGAGTCAATTGTGTTTATTCGCTTGGTCGTAGAGGTCAGTAGATCAGGTTCGGAGCGAATAGCCCCGAGTTGTCCACCCTCACCCAGCAAGTGCCATTCATCCAGCTAAAAGCTGAGAGAGACCTCTACTTTCAGATGGCTAAGTTACGAAAAATATCTCTATCCGATGAAGATTCGCTGTGGTCGCAGATTCTAGTGTCAAGTGAAATGCGGCTCCACTTGACGTGTAGTGATTTGTAAAACATTGAGACGTGTAACCACTAACCACTAATCTCTGAGCCGATAGCCACGTGGAGAATCGTAAATTCCCACGTGAGGAAGAAACATTCTCCACGTGGGCGAGAAATAAAACTTCGGAGGAAACGAATGAAACTTCGGAGGAAATGTTTCTCGCCTACGTGGAGAATCTGTATTCTCTACGTGGAGATTTCAGATTTCTCACGTGGAGATGTTTCTCAGACTCGCTTGCGAGACTTTCGTTGTCTGTGGAAATGAGATAAGGAAGCAGGCTCGACCACCTCATCGAAGCGATCGAGCCTGCTCTAGGTACTCTGTATAATTTGGATTAGATAGCGATAATCTAGCTATCCGATGCTTTTAGTCTATTGTCTCTGTGCGACTACTCGACTACTCTTCGGCACGAAACATAGGACTCCATGGGGGGAGTAGCTTGGGTGTCTTGCCCTGTAGCTCTTTGGCACGTGGCGTGAGGTACTTCTTATGAACCACAAGGCGGAAGGTGTATGCGTCAAACCACGCGTCCGTCATAATCAGATGTCCCTGGTGTCCGGAGGTCGCTCCCCAGCTGTTCTCTACCATCCACTTGGTGGGCTTGCCTGACTTGTCTAGGTCTACCGCTACGAGTGTCATAGCGTGTGTGGAGCCGCTGTCAAAGGATGCGATGCGCTCGCCCTTTGTCATAGTCATCGGGACACCCGTGATCGCCTCATAGTCGTCGTAGCCGAGCGTGAGTAAGCCTGACTCTTTATTGAGTTCCTTGCCTACGTCGCAAGAGTAGTACATCATATTGCCCTCCTTGAGGGAGGCTATGGCCATCTCCTTGATCTCCTCCATGGGGAGGTTGATGTAGGTCCAGTCCTTGCCGTCCCAAGCGTGGCGGTCATACTCGATGGCATAGGTCTCGTAGTAAGGCTGTGAGGGGTCGTTCATGATCATCACGTAGTCATCCTTGAGGTTGACTCCGACATGCTCTTGGTAGAAGCTCAGCGGGGTATACTCCTTGGTCGAGAGCACCTTGCCGTCGGCATCTCTGAGGGTATACTCAAAGGTGGTGGGCGGTGTGCTGAGGTTAAGGCAGAGGAGGCGATAGATAGCTTGTAGTGTGGTCTCCTTGTCCTTGCGAAGCTCTGCCAGTGTGGCACCTTGCTGAGCTTTGCTACGTAGCTCCATACCGCCCTGACGGAGGAGCTTGGCAATGAGTGAGGAGAGACGTGCGGTGTTATTGCTGCTGTAGGTCTCAGGCATCACGTCGCTGGGTACGACACCATACTTGAGGAGGTTGTCTGAGATGCCAGTAAACTGCCCGCCGTCATTGATCGGGTGCTGGAAGAGCCACTCTACCTTGCGGTCGGTGATGGGGAGTGTGCGGGTCTCGAGGATACCCTCAAGGAAGAGGTTGGCCTTCTCTAGCTGATCCCAAAAGAAGGAGTAGCAGTGGGAGAAGTAAAACTCTCCGAGGTTGTTGTCCTTGATAAACTGAGCACGTAGCACGTTAAAGCCAGTGAAGAGCCAGCAGCGACCAGATCTCTGCTGATCGGTAATCCCCTTCGTAGGTACTCGGTAGGTGAAGTGGTCGTCGGGCGGTGTCATAAGCTCGGCATTGGCGAGTACCATACCGTTTTGGACGATGCTGTTGTGTAGGGCTCGCTCAGCTGGACCCTTTGGAGTGGCTTGCTGGAGCTTCTGCAGGAGCTCTGGCGTGATGGCTCCGTCCGTGCGATTGGTGCTTTCACTCTGTGCTAGTAGCATAATGCTGGATAGTAATAGGAGTAAGGGAAAGAGAAGTTTCTTCATAAAAGCGTATGTATAGATTATATGACGGCAAAGGGTATGGAGTAGCTGTGCTTGCCCTCGCTGTCTGATAGTAATGCGTGGTAAATGCCTGAGGGGTAACGCTCACCACTCGGTAGGCGGGTGGTGATGGTGAGCTGCCCTGTGAGTGCTACCTCCTGATAGATCAGATTGCCAGCACCATCTAAGATGCGTACTGTGGTACCTGCGGGGAGCTTGGAGAGTGTGATTTGGTCGGGGTCTTCGGGTCGTAGCGGATTGGGGTAGATGTAGACCTCTTTGCTCTGTGTGGACCAGTCGCTCGTCTGACCGATATATAAGGAGACAAGCCCTGCCGAGCTGGCTATGTAGAGTTCTCCACGCTCTTGGTCGATGGCGAGAGAGAGCACATCGTTGGTGAGCAGAGGACTATTGTCCTTGGTGTAGTGAGCTAGTAGCTGCGTGCCGTCTGGCGAGAGGAGGTAAAGGCCGTCAGAACCAGTGCCGCACCACTTATTGCCGAGTGCATCGATGGCGATGGAGGTGATGGGCATATTGTCTAGGACATAGTAGAGATTGGGCTCCTCGCCACCTACGGGTCTAGAGGCTAGCGGGGTGCTCTGCGAGATGAATGTGCTGGGACTAGCAATGCTGATAGGCCCTTTGTCTGTGGCTATCCAGAGACTACCAGAGGGGTCTAGAGCTAGGTCGTAGTAGTATTTGGCAGCTATCTCCTTGCCAGTGCGATCGACGAACTTAGTGACGAGGCGGTACTCATCGTCTGACTGATCTAGAGGTGTACCTTTGTCGTCAAAGATGAAGACACCATTGTTGCCATCTGCGCTTCGGTGGAATATGAGCAACCACTTGACACCATTGGGTAGAGCCAGCATAGGACCGAAAGCATTAACCAGCTCTATGTCTGGGTACGAGATAGCTTTCATCGTGCCATCAGGAGTACGCACTACGAGGGGGTTGGCTATCAACCCTTGACCTTGTGCCATCCATAGATTGCCTCTATGGTCGTAGCATAGCGAGCCGACACGGACGTTGTGTGCTGTGGGTGAGTCATTGTCCCAAGCTCTGACGAATGGAGCATTGTCTGGAGTGTATCGATTGATGACTTGGTCGCCTTGTATTTCGTAGAGACCATCTCCCCACGATCCGACGAAGTAGTGATCAGCGTCACGAGGGTCTACGGCTATGGAGACGAGGTCGTAAACGGGGATATCGCCCGTCTGCTGCCGGATCTCGCGATAGTCCCAGGTGCGCCAGAGGGGTGGGGTATAGATCTGTATGTAACCCGGCTGCCAGTAAGCGTTGGTGCGACGTCCTCCACTGACGGAGTAGAGCCTGCCATGCTGGTGTGTGAGGTAGAAGTGCTTGTTGGACTTCGGAGCGTTGGCTTCTAGTGCTAGCTTTTCGAGAGAGACGTTTCCATTGCTAGCGGAGGCGAGGTTAGCTTTGTAGAGAGCGCCATCGGCTGTGAACCAGAGTTTGTCTGGAGAGCTGTCGCCCGAGAGGCTGTGCAGATGAGCGGGGAGATCAATGCGAATACGCTCGCTCCCAGCTCGCCATACGAGAAGCGAGTCGGCTCCTGCGACCGCTACTCCCTCGGCTAGCGGGAAGAGTCGCTCAGCCCAGCCGCTCTGCGCCATCATCTGAGGGGTGACATTGGCTTGGGCTAGCGTGGTGCGATAGAGATTGTTAAGGTTGTCGATGTACCAGAGCGATCCGTCGGGTAGGGCGGTGATAGCGGTGATCCCCTTCTGCGGTAAGCCCGCAACGGGACTCCACGAGGCGGGGTCTTGCAAGTTTTGCGAGAGGGTACTAGAGCGTAGCCCTTCGTTGGTCAGCGCATAGAGCTTTTCGTCTAGAGCAAAGGCGTCTAGCACCTCTTTGCCTAGAAAGGCTGTGGCTACGATCTGATGATTGTCGAGGTCGATCTGCATAAGCCCAAAGTGACCTGCGATGAAGGCATACTTTTTGTAGTAGAAGATGCGTGTGGCGGTCTTGTCGTTGAGCATACTATTGTCGCTGATGCCCACTAGGTTGTAGATGCGATCGCTGTAGATGAGGTCTATACGCCCCGATGTGTAGTAGGCGGTAGTGACCTGCTGGCTAGGCGAGTAGCGGATCATCTCGGCATCAAGGTCGCTGATGGGAGTCATACCATCGAGGAGATGAATCTCGTCAGGATGCTCTGGAGAGATGGTGCCGATGACGCCCCCCGTGGTGAAGAGTACCTGCTCGGGCAGGTCGGCCACAAGTTCTACATCTCCTACGGCTAGATGCCACTGCCACAGCTGCTCCTGAGCTGCTAGCGGGAGGGTGCATAGAAGGAGTGGGAGGAGTAGGTGTATAGGGGCTTTCATAGGCTGTGCTTGGTAAGGTAAGTGCGGAGCTGATCCACAGCTCGGGTGCGGTGGCTGATAGCGTTCTTCTCTTGCGGACTCATCATAGCAAAGGTCTTGTCAAAGTCCTCTGGCACGAAGAGGCTGTCATAGCCAAAGCCCTCGGCACCCTCCTCGTGGTCTATGATCCGTCCCGCGACACGCCCCACGAAGTGATGCTCCTCGCCCTGGCTGTCGATTAGTACGATGACGCACTCGAAGTAAGCTCGCCACGGCTCGGGGTGTGAGGCTAAGGAGTCTAGGAGGTGCTTCCTATTAGCCACATCGTCACCGTCACAACCAGCGTAGCGGGCTGAGTGTACGCCTGGGTCACCGCCTAGCGCCTCGACAAAGAGTCCCGTGTCGTCCGCAATGCAGGGCTTGTGGTAGAGGTCGTAGAGAGCTTGTGCTTTGATAGTTGCATTGCCTAGGAGCGTGGAGGCGCTCTCTTCGGGAGCTGTGTAGTGACCTAGCGAAGAGGCTGAGCGCACCTCGCAAGTATCTCCGAGCATCGACTGGACCTCGAGGAGCTTGTGAGCGTTGTGTGTGGCAAGGTAAAGGACTTTCATGTAACTTTGTGGAGGTTCTTCTATAAGACTGATTACAAAAGTACTGAAATGAATGGGATAAGCCAAATAGATGAGCTTTGTCGCCAATTGCCCTACTGTGAGGTGGATGCGCCGTTTGGTCCAGAGGTGGTGACCTACCGTCTGTCGCGACGCATCTTTGCGTTGCTCTGGCTGGAGCATGACCCAGGCATGGTGTCGCTCAAGGTGAACCCAGACTTGATAGAGCCATTGCTAGACCGGCATAGCGACCTGCAGCCTGCCTTTCACCTCAATAAGAAGCACTGGATACAGCTGGAGCTACCGACTAGTGAGTCTGAGGAGTGGATCGCTCGGCTCCTACGTCACTCCTATGCGCAGGTGTGGCGCAAGCTCCCGAAGGTTCAGCAACGTCTCTTGCCTCTCGGAATAGAAATCTACAATCAAGCACAGAATGAGCAAGATCTCCTTTGAGATAACTGAACTAGACCACCCCATAGAGAGTACCTACGACTACCTAGTCAAGCTCCTGCAGGAGAGACCCGACCTTCCCTCGGGGACGGTCATACATACGGACTATCAGACAGCGGGACGAGGACAGCTAAACAATAGCTGGTTTAGTAGCCCTCGGCTCAATGCGCTACCCTCTATATTCCTTCGTCTAGAGCGACCTTTGCAGCAGATATGGTCTATTAGCGAGGCGACCGCCCTAGCAGTTTATAAGAGCTACAAGGAGCAGCTTTCGAGTGAGGATACGATTGAGATCAAGTGGCCCAACGATATCTTCGTCAATGACCACAAGATTGCAGGTATACTGATCCACAACGCTCTGGCGGAGGGCTGTGTCGCAGAGACAATCATAGGTATCGGGATGAATATCAACGAGGGAGTTTTCCCGCCTGAGCTCCCGCAAGCGATCTCTTTGCGTCTCGTGACGGGGCAAACTTACGATGTAAAAGCCCTGCTCCGCCAGATGCTCCGTCATCTAGGGGAGCAACTTGCTCGTCAAGACTATGCGGCACTGCACGCAGAGTACAACGGTCTCCTCTACCAGCGAGGTGTCTCAGCTCGCTACCGTGATGTCGCCACCGAGGAGGAGTTTGATGCGACGATCCAGGAGGTAAGTCCTCAGGGGCTGCTCGTCCTAACTACTGCGAAAGGTGAGGAGCGACGATACGCCTTCAAAGAGATTGTTTACCTATAATAGAAGAGTATGTCTGAGCGCACAAAGATAGAGCACCGCCCCCTCACCCATGCAGAGGTGAAACTGATTAAAAGCTTGCAACTAGCGAAGCATCGCAAGCAGTCGAACCTATTTATCGCTGAGGGGGAGAAACTGATCGGCGAGATGCTCCCAGCTTATCGCTGCCAGCTACTAGTTGGTACAGAGGAACTGGTCGAGCCTTTATTAGAGCGATGCCAAGCGAGCATTGCTGAGGCGGTGATCCTGTCTGACCCAAAGCAAATAGAGCGAGTGAGTGGACTGAAAAGTCCTCGTCCGCTATTGGCTCTTTGCGAGATCCCAACGGTAGAGGCTCCCCAAGCGATACAACAACCTACCCTCCTTCTAGACGATGTGCAGGACCCCGGCAATGTCGGGACGCTCTTGCGCACTTGCGACTGGATGGGCATCAGACAGGTCCTCTGCACTGAGGGCTGCGCAGACGTTTATTCGCCGAAGGTGCTACAAGCGACTATGGGCGCTCTGGCTCGTGTGCAAGTCTATCGCTACACCGATAGGACGGCTCTGCTCACGATGCTAACGCAGACGGAGATACCCGTGATAGGGACCTTCATCGATGGCGCACCGCTTCGCACGTTGCGACTAGCGCCTGAGCAACCTTATATATTGGTATTAGGCAACGAGGGCAATGGTATCTCGTCCGACCTCTCTGCGCTCGTCTCTCAGCGAATTACAATCCCGTCGCCTGTCGATAGTCACTGCGAGTCGCTCAATGTGGCGGTCGCTGGTGCTATCGTTATGGCGCACCTAATGCTTTAGCCTAGCTAGCAGCCTTCCGTCTGAGGAAGCAAGGGTTCTACCTGCGCTAGCACATCGTCTAGGTCAGCTAGGGTAGGGGCTTGAAGCATCGCTATGCGTAGCGCACGAAAGTTGGGGATGCCCTTAAAGAGTGGTGTAGCGGCTAGGTGGCGACGGCTGTGTAGGATGCCTCTGCGCTCGTCCAGTTTCTCGATATTCTTGTGAACGATCTCTTTTAGGATCTCTAGCTGTTGCTGGGAGGTTAGCTGAGGAGCGGTAAAAGTAGGGTCGACGGCAGCGCGCATTTCGCCAAAGATCCATGGCTGTCCGATAGCTGCTCGTCCGACCATCACCCCATCCACCCCATAGGTGTCAAAAGCGTGCCGCACCTCCTCGCCTGTCGTTATATCGCCATTGCCGATGATCGGGATCTGGATCTTAGGATTGGAGCGCACCTCACCGATCAAAGTCCAGTCGGCGCTCCCCTTGTACATATCGCTACGAGTACGCCCATGAATGGTCAGAGCAGCGATACCGCAAGCTTGTAAGCGTGGTGCCAGCTCGGTAATGATCAGACTGTCGTGATCCCATCCTAGACGCGTCTTGACCGTCACGGGGCAACTAGCCGCAGCGACCACTGCGGCGGTGATTTCGAGGAGTAGCTCGGGGTCACGGAGCATACCACTGCCCGCCCCCTTGCCCGCGACCCGCTTGACGGGGCAGCCGAAGTTGAGGTCGAGTAGATCAGGCTCCAGTTGGCAGGCGATACGAGCCGCTTCGCACATCGTCTCCACATCACGACCGTAGATCTGTATGGCGACGGGACGCTCTGCTGGGTCTATGCGCATCTTACGCATCGTGCTGGGCACGTAACGCACGAGCGCATCGGCACTGATGAACTCGGTGTAGACGAGGCTAGCACCAAACTGCTTACAGAGCAGGCGAAAGGGTTCATCGCTCACATCCTCCATCGGTGCGAGCAGTAGCGGTCTAGAGCCTAAGTCGAGGGAGCCTATCTGCATATCTATTCGTTTGTCGTGGCGAAGCAGGTAAACTGTACCGCACTGTAAGACTTGTGCCAAGCGAAACGAGCAGACTCAGCAAAGTCCACCGTGTCAGGGTGCTCTAGTATGAAAATGGAGCTAGGACACCACGCTTTACTGGCGAAGAGTAGGTCGGGTATATCCTTTATCCACGGCAAGTTATAAGGAGGATCGGCAAAGATCAGGTCGTAAGGCTCCCCATCGTACTGACGTAAGTACTGCTCTACAGAGCGATTGAGGACTAGGAGCTGCTTGGTCGAGAGGATCTCCTTGTCTAGCGTGTCAGCAGCCGACCGAATGAAGGCTGCATGCTTAGGATGCTTCTCGATAGAAGTCACTGAGGCTGCTCCCCGTGAGACAAACTCTAGAGAGATACTTCCGATGCCCGCAAAGAGGTCCAGTACCCGCATACCCTCTATGTCATATTGTGCCGAGAGACTATTGAAGAGCGCCTCCTTAGCTATATCCGTCGTGGGGCGGAGCGTCAACCCTTTAGGTGGGGAGAGACGACGACGACCATATTTGCCTGCTATAATGCGCATGGTAATAACTCAATCAAGCGTACCAATAGTCTATCGGCATGACAGACACGTCCCAGTCGGCAGTCGTGAACTGTCGGTGAAGCGCCTGCAGTAACTTACCAACCAAGCTATCAGTGCCAGCCGTCCCATCGGATAGTATTATGGATACAGGAGCCGAGTGATCTACTGAGCTGTCCAAGTATACCTTACTTAAGAAGTAAAGAACCTGGTAGAGATGATGCTGCCACGAGCGGTAGCGAGGCCAACTATAATGGTTTGCTCGAAGCAAGTTGCCCGACTGACATAGTACCAAGTCGCACCCGCCCTCTATCAGTTCGACCCCCAGTGAGAGCCCAGTCTGAAGAGAAGACTGACGCAGCACCCGCTGTGCAAAAGGTAAGATCGTAGGGATAAACCGACAAGCCACGAAGCTACGCTGTAGGAAGCCTTTGAGTAGATGGCTAAAGCCCACAGCCAAGCTAGGCTTGCCATCGCCCAGAGCGTACGAATCGCTATAGTACTGCTCCTCGTCAGCAAAGATAGGAGCCGTCAGTCGCCACCAGTGTACGTCTTGCTCTCCACTCATACCACTCGGTATGACTACGTAGTGAGAGGCGGGGTAGAGTACTCGAACCTCTCCCTCAGGATCGCTGAGGATAGGGTGCTGTGCGATAATATCTCCCCATAGAGCAGAGACACGAGACCAGTCTATTGGTACAAACTGGCTTTGCCTCCTAGTGTGATAGCCTTCCTGTACACCCGCCTCTGTCTCTTCGTCTGAGAGGTCATATAGATAGACAAAGCCATCTGCAGTCAGTCGCAGGGTAAGCGATGAGACTGCAGATGTCATAGTGTCTTTAGGAATTGCTGGAGGCTGCTGCATAGTAACTATAGGTAGCGTCAGACAGTAGGCTTCAAGCTATCAAATCCGCCCATCTGTCGAGAGATAGACTCTCCCCGACAATGAGCATCAGTAAAATTGCTTGAAGTCTATTGTCTGCATCGGTAGATCAGAGTGTCTCATACAGATAAAGTATAGAGACAGAGAGAGCTACCTCGAGAGTTACTCCCAGTTGCCCGTGTTCTTGACCTCCTTGAGAGATCCTAGAGCGAGTCCAGGGTATCCAGTGCCTTGGTAGCGAGTCTCAGCATCCTTGATGGCTGTGTTGAGGAGCTTATGATCCTGATCAGCTAGGTAGACTGATAGAGGTACAGCTGTACGGAAGACAGGTACCATAACGATATCCTCTCCAATCTCCTGAGCAACAGAAGCTGTATCGATCTCTATGATAGACTGGGGGAAGCCAGGAACCTGTAGAAACTCCTCAGGTGTCATATCACCCTTGAGTAGAGAGTCGCGTGCGCTGACCCACACCGTATCACGTGTGATAAGTCCCTTGGCAGCAGCCTCACGCTCATTCATACCAGCCTCACGCATAGCATCGGTGTAGTCACCCTCAGAGCGAACGTAAAAGACCTTACCATCAGTAAGGAACTGACGCAGCTCATCTACGGGAGCATAGCGGTTGTAGACATCGTGAAAGGCTTTCTCCACATGTGCTACCTCTTTCAGACGCACCTGAATGGGAGCCTCACGAGCAATACGTGTCTTGGAAAATCGCTCTGGTGTCAGGATGCTCATGACTGATAGATAGCCCACGATGACTGCTGCTACCAGCAGAAGGACGGTCATTAGTTTTCTCATAATATCGCCTATAAGTTTTGTTGTGTTGATTACGCTAGTCAGATAATGTGTGAGTTAGATACCCCCGAAGAGTATAAATTAGGAGAACCCAACCCATTCACAGCGCAAATATACGCTTTTCTCAATAGATAGAGCAACATCTGAAAAACCAAAAGCCCTGAATTTCCAAAATAGTCACAGAGGAAATCGTAAATCTCCACGTAGGAATCGGGGTAAGACATTCAACGTGGGGACTGGATGACTACTTACTAGTCTCGATATGTGTGGTGAGCTGCTGGAGTGCTTTCTTGAGTGTGATGGGGAGAGCCAACCACTTGCTCTCATCGTGTAGCGGTACCCACGTACCACTGTCGGATAGCGGTAGGGTGCTACTATCGGAGAGTATGGTATAGTAGCAGTCTATGTAGAGCTGTCGGTGCGTGAGCCGATGCTTATAGCGTCTGAAGGGGTATAGCTGGCACTGCTCTAGCGCTGTAGGTAGCGCTGGAAGTGACTGCAGGAACAGCTCCTCTTGCGGAGCTACAGGCTGGTCATATAGTAGTGTGGGTTGGTAGAGCTTGGCCCATATGTCGCCCGTGGGGCGCTGGTAGAGTCTCGTCTGCCAGTGGTTTGCTCCCCCCTTGAGTACAAAGAGGTAGCCTAAGTGTCGTGGCTGGACGGAGAGCTTGAGCGCTTTACGTGGCAGACCTGCTCGCTCGGGGCTATCGGCTGAGGCGCACTCGCTACGGACTGGACAGCGACTACAGTCGCATAGCTGAGGGGTACAGATGAGTGCGCCTAGCTCGATCATCGCTTGGTTGTGTAGTCCTGGGTGCGGAGCCTTTTCGACCAGTTGTCTGGCTAGAGTGGTGTAGTACTTCTTTCCCTGGGTGGTGTCTATCGGCTCCTCAGAGGCGTAGAGCCGACTCAGTACGCGGAGTACGTTGCCATCGACGGCGGGGTATGGCTGATCGTAGGCAAAGGAGAGGATGGCTCCAGCTGTGTAGTCTCCAATACCAGGGAGGGCTCGCACTGTCCGATAGTCTGTCGGGAAGGTGCCTCCAAGCTCCTGAACGATGATCTGAGCCGCACGATGCAGATTGCGTGCACGACTATAGTAGCCCAGTCCCTCCCAGAGCTTGAGCACCTCGTCAAGCGGTGCTGCAGCGAGGTCTGAGACGGTGGGGTAGTGCTCGACAAATCGTAAGTAGTAGCTCGTTCCCTGATCTATCCGCGTCTGCTGTAGGATCACCTCACTGAGCCATATACGATAGGGGTCGTGTATGTCTCGCCAGGGTAGCTTACGATGATTCTCTTGGTACCAGCTGTGTAGCTTATTGAGTAGCGTACTCAAATGTGTTGCTTCTTTAGATAGAGAGCATATGTAGCAAGTCGATGAGGTCTGGGTCGATGCGTTTTTGCTTTTTCGTAGCCTTGACAAAAGGCACGTAGACGATCTCATCGTTGTCGTAGCCGATCATCACATTGCGCTGCTCATCGAGGAGTGCCTGCACAGCAGCAGCCCCCATACGACTGCCCATAATGCGATCGGTAGCGCATGGTATACCACCTCTCTGTAGGTGCCCTAAGATGGTGACACGGATGTCAAACTTGGGGTAGCGACGCTTGAAGTCATCGGCGATGAAGAGTGTCTGCCCCTCGCGCTCGCCACTCTCGGTAACGAGGATGATACTGCTACTCTTGGTTTTGCGGAAGCCACTCTCGATCATTTTTTTGAGCGACTCGGTACTGGTTGGGTCTTCGGGGATGAGAGCTCCCTCTGAGCCGGTAGCGATAGCTCCATTGAGTGCTAGAAATCCAGACTCACGTCCCATCACCTCGACAAAGAAGATGCGCTCATGGCTAGAGGCGGTGTCTCTTAGTTTGTCGACAGCATCCATAATGGTGTTGAGAGCTGTCGTATAGCCTATCGTGAGGTCGGTGCCTGCGAGGTCGTTGTCGATGGTAGCGGGGATACCAACGATGGGCAGGTTATGCTCATTAGCAAGGAGTCGTGCACCCGTTAGAGAGCCGTCACCACCGATGACGACGAGACCATCTATCTCATTCTCTTGGATAACTTGGTAGGCTCGAGTACGACCTTCGGGTGTCTCGAACTCATGGCTTCGTGCTGTCTTGAGGATAGTTCCTCCACGCTGTATGATGTTGCTTACGTTCTCGACGGTCAGCTCGATAATATTGTTTTCGATAAGACCTGTATAGCCCTTTATGATGCCACAGACGGAGATGCCATGGTACAGAGAGGCTCTAGCGACGGCCCGTATAGCTGCATTCATGCCAGGGGCATCACCGCCCGATGTGAGTACGCCAATGCGTTTGATGCGATTCATACTTGAGTGTGTTAGTTTAGATAGCAATCTACGTTACAAAGGTAGCACTTTTACCTCAAGTGTGGCGCTTAAAGCGATGCGAGCAAACCACTATCCGCAAAGCTCAGATAGTGCGACCGCTCGCCATCGGAGGTAATCGAAGCGTGATAACGACCGAGGATGAGGTGGTCGTTGAGACGTATGTTGCAGACAGAGGCTACTTGCTTGACCCGCTTGGTAAGATCTATGTCCTCTGCACTGGGCTGTAGGTGACCTGTGGGGTGATTGTGCGCTAAGATGATAGCTGAGGCGTAGAGGGTGATAGCGGGAGCCAAGATGAGTCGCAGATCAGCGACAGCGTGGCTGACACCTCCTGAGGATACGAGTACCTCCTTGATGACCCGTCCCGAAGCGTCTAGATAAATGCACCTTAGCTCCTCATGATCTAAGCTCTCTAGATGACGCCTTAAAATGCGGTAAGCGTCTAAGCTACAAGTGATCGGAGTACGTTGAGGCGGTGGTGTGTCTCGTAGTCTGCGCCCCAGCTCGATGGCTGCAAGTATGGTGCAGGCGCGTGCATCGCCTAGTCCGGCAAATCGCTTTTTCTTTTCTCCAGGTATGCTTCCCGTGAGGTATGCATGGTCTACATCTAGGAGTCGCCCCAAATCGTTATCTAGACCTGTCATAAGCTTCTTAGCTAGGTCTAGAGCCGTGTCCTCTTCTGTGCCAGAGTTGATGAAGATAGCCAGCAACTCAGCATCTGAGAGGTTGCGAGCACCGAGTCTGAGGAGCTTCTCGCGAGGACGATCCTCCTCGCTCCACTGCTTGATGGTGTTTTTGGTAGAGCTTTTGGACAATGGCTTAGCTGGCTGAAGGGGGGTGTCTGCTTTCATCAATTAGTCTGTAGAGAGCTGGTGGGTGAATAAGTCTTGCTGGATACGCTCTAAAAGGGGTTCCCAAGGGGTGGAGAGATCGAGTGGAGCGAACTCGGGATGGCGTCGCTGCCAGGTGAGTTGCTTGCGGGCAAAGTGCCGACTATTGCGCTGTATGAGACGTACAGCTTCTGTCAGATCGTACTGGGTATCGAAGTGTGCAAAGAGTTCTTTGTATCCTACCGTATTGAGCGCATTGAGCTGTCGATGAGGGTAGAGTGCTTTGGCTTCTTCGACCAAACCTTCCTCGATCATCATCTCCACGCGCTGGTCGATCCGATCATACAGCTCCTCACGGGGACGTGTCAGGGCGTAGGTGAGCAGACGGAAGGGACGCTCGGTCTCTGTGCCTGAGTGGTAAGAGGAGAGTGGCGCTCCACTACTGAGGTACACCTCTAGTGCATGCATCACACGACGATGGTTGCAGTGGTCTACCTTATGATAGTATAGCGGATCGACGAGCTGTAGCTCAGCGAGGATGCCTGCTAACCCCTCTCTTTGATAACGCTCGTGAAGCTGCGCTCGTACCTCTAGGTCAACGGGGGGGATGTCGTCTATACCACTACAGACAGCATCAATGTAGAGCATAGAACCACCGCAAAGGATGACGACGGACTGATCTCGAAAGAGTCGCTCTAGAAACTCCATTACCTCTAGCTCATAGCGCCCAGCACTATACTGCTCGGTGATCTTATGGGTCGCGATGAAGTAATGTGGAGCTAGTCGCTGCTCCTCTTCCGTTGGGGTGGCTGTGCCGATCGGCATACCACGATATATCTGCCGAGAGTCTGCCGAGAGGATAGGTAGGGGATTAGAGTCGGAGCCTAGATGACGCGCCAGTGCTATAGCAAAGGAGGTCTTCCCTACACCTGTAGCTCCTGTGAGTACGATCAGTGTAGGGGAAACCTCCTTTAGTTTGCTAGTGCAGCAGCTCATCGGAGAGGATAGCTAACCTTTACTCTTCATCTACGATGCTAAAGCTGTCACTGGAGAGTTCGTCAGCGTTAAAGAGCTCCTCATCGAAGGCTTCGTCCATCATACCTAGTGGAGTGTCGATAGAGAGTATGTCACCGTCCAAACCTCCGACAAACTCATCGGGATTAGTCTGTCGGGGCTTTTTGCCCTCTAGAGAGATGATCTGGGGACTAGACAGCGAGCCACTGTGTATCTTGACCAGCTGAAGGCGTAGATAGCGATCCTCAAAGAAGTCATAGAGATAACGCATCCGAGCACCTGTATCGTCGAGTAGATCCTCTAGACGTGTCTTTTCGATCTCATATTGATTGCCAGCATCGCTCTCGAAGAAGTCGCTGTGGGCTACTTGGCCTACATTTTGCCAGCGATCATCGCAGATGTAAAACATACCAATCGATGCTGGATCAAAGTCTAGCGTGTCGATCAGCAAATCCATAAGCTGAGCAAAAGTGGCATCAGCTTGTATCTCAAAGTCTAGAGAGAAGGTCACCTCCCTCTCGGAGCTTACGTGATAGTGATGTATCATAAAAGGAATCTCGTGCCGTGTGACTAAAATGACTATGCCAAACTAACCTCTACGTACTAGGTTGAAAAACTCTTCGCGAGTCTTCGACTCTTTGAAAGCTCCCGTGAAGTCGCTCGTCGTGGTGAGCGAGTTTTGCTTTTGAACCCCACGCATCTGCATACACATATGCTGAGCTTCGATGACGACGATGACACCTAGTGGTGAGAGTGCCTGCTGAATGCAGTCTTTGATCTGTGTGGTCAGTCGCTCCTGCACCTGCAGGCGACGGGCGAAGACCTCGACGATACGAGGTATCTTGCTTAGTCCCGTGATGTACTTGTTGGGGATGTAGCCCACATGCACCTTACCAAAGAAAGGTAGCATATGATGCTCGCAGAGGGAGTAAAAGTCTATATCCCGCACGATGACCATCTGCTGGTAATCCTCTCTAAATGTGGCTGCACGTAGGATCGCTAAGGGATCTTCCTGATAGCCCTTGGTGAGGAAGTGAAAGGCCTTCGACACTCGCTCGGGAGTCTTGAGTAGCCCTTCACGAGTTGGGTCTTCGCCTAGCTCTGTGATGAGTGCCTTGACGTGCTCTTTCATCCTCTCTAGCTGTGCTTCAGGGAGAAAGTCGTTGACCTCGTAGTTTTGATTGGTATGTAGTTTCTGCTGGGACTCTTCCATGTATGTAAGATGGGTTTCAAAAAAGGAGTGTTGATGATAAGTCTATGGAAACTGTCACGAGAGGTTTTTAGCGCACACGTACTTTCTCCCGCACGATGTACGCTTCTCGCATTAGTCGTGGGTGAGAGGTGCGCAGGGCGTTGAGCTGTTGCTGAGCTTCTTGACGTGACGTGTAGTCGCCAACGGATAGTCGCCAAAAGGGTGCGCTATAAGTGACATAAGAAGAGAGTTCAGGCGCTGCTCTCCTTAGCTGACCAGCTAAGCGATAGGCCTCCTGTTTGGCTCCGCGCATATTGCTTGTGTAGACCTGTATGCGATACCCTGTGATGATACTCCCTGGGGTGTGAAAGGTCTTGCCTACGAGAGCGCGTAGCCAGTTGGGCTGGGTGATTGTTACCTGGCCTCCACTGGTTTGTGTCGTTATTTGGGCAAAGATGTTCTGCCCTTGAGTGCGCTCCTGCGCTACAAGCGAGCCTGAGAGTAGGGTCACACTCAAGAGTAGGACGAGCAAATGCCTGATGGGCGCTAGAAGCCTCATTTGTTTGCTGTGATAATGGGTAAGAATGTATCAGCCTTGAGGGCAGCTCCTCCGATGAGTCCGCCATCGACATCGGACTGTGAGAAGAGCGCCTCAGCGTTTGAAGCCTTACAACTACCTCCGTAGAGGATAGTGGTGAGGTCTGCGAGCTTCTTGTCAAAGAGCGATGCCACCGTCTGGCGGATGTGCTGGTGCATCTCTTGCGCTTGCTCTGGTGTTGCCGTCAAGCCTGTGCCGATAGCCCATACAGGCTCGTAAGCGATGACTATCTGCTCCATCTGCTCGTGTGAGAGATGTCCTAAGGAACCACGTAGCTGCTCATCGACTACCTCGAAGTAGCGATTGCCCTCACGCTCAGCTTGCTGCTCACCAACGCAGAAGATGACCTTCAGCCCATGAGCGAGAGCCTGATCGATCTTCTGAGCTAATAGCTCGGCACTCTCTTTGTGATAAGCACGACGCTCACTGTGACCGATGATGACGTAGGTGCAGCCACAAGAGCGTATCATCTCTGCAGATACCTCACCCGTGTAAGCTCCAGCATCGTGTGCCGAGCAGTCCTGTGCAGCATACTCGATGTTGCTCCCAGCGAGTAGCCCCTTCATCGCTCCCAAATGAATGTAGGGCGGAGCTAGGATCACCTTACAGGGATTGCTGAGCTTTGCCATCTGCTCTTTGATGTCAGTGATGAGCTGGAGCCCTGAGTCGAGGGTCATGTTCATCTTCCAGTTTCCAGCTACGATGAGTGTTCTCTTGTCCATAATATGTGTATTGATTATTTAGTCTTGATTTGATACTCGGAGTATTTAGCTTTGTCCTCCCACTGGATTCTTTGGATCAGCATAACAAGGCAAAAGACAATCCAAGTAGCGAGGAGTACCCATCGCTCTATGTGTAGTCCAGCGTGGGGTGCTTGTCGTAGTACGGAGGAGAGCTTTTCGTAATCCTTGTCTGTATACTCGTCAGGCAAGTCTCGAGCCGCTCTCTTGTCTAGGATGACTCCGTCAGATATAAGCATAACAGAGGGCTGAGCCCGTGCCATAGTCTTGATGGTTGTACCATCGCAAAAGTAAAGTGGGTAGGCGGCGGCTGTCTTATTGCGCCAGCGTCCGCGCTCTTCGGGTGTACTGCCAGAGATGCCGTACATAGCAATGCCGATAGACTCAGCCCACTCATAGAGTGCGTTGAGCTTGCGTCCTACCTGTATGGGAGTCGTCTCCCAGTTTGGCGTGATAACCCATATCTGCGGACTCTCATTGAGTAGCATCGTCTGGGTCACCTCTCGCTCTGTAGCTTGCTGAGAGCTGCCGCCTGCATAGATCGCAAAGTCCATAACGGGAGGTTTGTAGCCCTCCTTGATGACTCGCTCTTGGCGGTCAATGTAAGTCCATGTAGAGTCGGGGAGATCCTCCATATTGAACGTCTCCCGCAGTCCATTCTTCTCATAGATAAATAGGTACTCGACCTCCTCTTGAGGAGCGTTCTCAGGGATCATTGTTAGTTCTCGTAGCGAGGCTCCGATCTTGTATGGGCGAAAGTCTATTAGTGGCAGATGCCTTAGATTGCCTCCCACGAAAATGCCCCAGCCTAAGAGGAGTAAGGCCTCTGCCACAAATGCTGTTGTGCCTCGTAAAGGACGACTTGCTCTGCGATAGGTCAGGAGGTAAACTACCGTGATCGCCATAAAGAAGACGTTCTTACCAAAGGTCTGCCAATTGGTGAGCTTGAGCGCATCACCAAAGCACCCGCAATCGCTGATAGGGTTAAAGATCGCCAGGTAGAGCGTCAAGAGCGTCATTACGCCCATAAAGATGGTAGTAGCCCATGCTGTAATCCTCCTCCATAGTCCCATTAAGAGAAGCCCCCCAAGAAGAAACTCAAAGGAGCAGAGTGCGACCGAAAGGGCTGGAGCCATAGCCCTCAAGCTCCCCAGCCCCATCACTCTAAGGTACTCCTCTATCTTGATAGCACCTCCCATAGGGTCTACCCCCTTGACAAATCCCGAGAAGAGTAGCAGAGCCACTAGTATGATGCGGGAGAGTTCGGATAGGATATATTGGGCTCGTTGACGGCTCATAGGTTTATCTATAAATGGAGTACACTATACCTTGTCAAAGCGTAACTTAATCAGTGCAAAGATAGCATAGTTTATCATATCCTGGTAGTTAGCCGCTATGCCTTCGCTCACGAGGGTCTTACCAGCGAGGTCTTCGATCTCCTTGGTGCGGAAGATCTTCGTCAGTATGATGTCAGTTATCGAGCTAATGCGCATCTTGCGCCAAGCCTCGTCGTAGTCGTGGTTCTTATCGACCATCAGCTGGTAAGTCTCTTCGATGAGCTGATCGTATAGTTCGAGCGCCTCTTCGGACGATAGGTCGGGCTTGTCGCTCGGTATGCGCTCTAGCTGTATGAGACCGATGATACCATAGTTGACGATGCCGATATATTCGTTGTCTACATCTTCATCGACACGCTGCTCCGCCTTGGTCTCTAGGGATCGTATGCGTAGTGCCTTGATCATGATCTGATCTGTGAGTGAGGAGGGGCGTAGTATACGCCACGAAGCTCCATAGTCGTGTAGCTTTTTGGCAAAAAGCGCCCTACACTCTGCGACCACCTCCTGGTACTGCTGCTCTGTATTCATAGACTTTAAAGCTCTAGGGTGGAGGGGCTTAGTCGTTTAGCGCCAGGTCTAGCACCTCCTTGATCGTCTCTACATAGGAGAATGTCAAGCCCTCAATGTATATAGGCTTGATGTCTAGGATGTCCTTCTCATTCTCCTTGCTCAGGATTAGTGTCTTGACACCAGCTCGCTTGGCAGCTAAGATCTTCTCTTTGATACCTCCCACAGGGAGTACACGTCCTGTGAGCGTTATCTCTCCACTCATAGCGATGCGAGGCTTCACGGTGCGTCGGGTCAAGGTAGATACGAGCGATGTAGCCATCGTAATACCAGCGCTCGGACCATCCTTTGGAATAGCTCCCTCGGGAACGTGTAGGTGTATCTCTAGCTTGTCAAACGTATCTTCAGGTATCTCCAGTTCCTCACAATGTGCCTTGATATAGTCTAGAGCTATGACGGCACTCTCCTTCATCACATCTCCTAGGTTGCCTGTGAGTGTCACCTTGCCCTCCTTACCACGATGTGTGGAGCTCTCGATGAAAAGTATCTCGCCACCCACCTCGGTCCATGCAAGCCCTGTGACGATGCCTGGCATACCAAAGTCTTGCCAGATGTCTCGTGTGTAGGGAGGTGTGCGTAGGTCTTGCTGTATGATCTCAGGGGTGATCTGTACGCTGTACTTCTGTCCCATAGCAACCCGCTTAGCCTGCTTGCGCATGAGTGCTGCGAGGCTCTTCTGCAGCGCTCTCACGCCACTCTCTCGAGTATAGCCCTCGATGAGATAGGTTAGGGCTGCAGTGTCTATGGCAAACTGCTCGCTCGTCAGTCCGTGTGCCTCCAGCTCCTTGGGTACTAGATGGCGATGAGCTATCTCGACCTTCTCCTCCAGCAGATAGCCCGACACCTGTATCAGCTCCATACGATCTAGGAGCGGACGAGAGATGGTGCTGAGCGTATTGGCGGTAGCTATAAAGAGTACCTTGCTCAGGTCATAGTCTATATCTAGATAGTTATCGTGGAAGGCCACATTCTGCTCTGGGTCTAGCACCTCTAGAAGCGCAGCTGCGGGGTCACCCTTGTAGTCCGAAGAGATCTTGTCTATCTCATCTAGTACGAAGACCGGGTTGCTCGTGCCAGCTTTTTTGAGACTATCTATGATACGTCCGCACATAGCTCCTATGTAGGTACGTCGGTGTCCACGTATCTCAGCCTCATCGTGCAGACCTCCGAGGGAGATGCGCACATACTTACGTCCGAGGCTCTCAGCGATGCTCTTGCCTAGTGAAGTCTTACCCACTCCTGGAGGACCATAGAGACAGAGGATCGGGGACTTGAGATCGTTCTTGAGCTTGATGACTGCTAGATGCTCTAGGATACGCTCCTTGACACGCTCTAGGCCGAAGTGGTCACGATTCAGTACCTCCTCAGCATGCTGTAGGTCAAATTGATCCTGACTATACTCCTGCCACGGCAGGTCAAGCATCAGACGCAGGTATTGTAGCTGTATAGAGTACTCGGGAGCTTGTGTTGGGATGCGCTCCAGATTGCCCAGCTCACGGTCGAAGGTCTTCTGCACTGCTTCGCTCCACAGCTTCTTCGTAGCAGCCTCTCGTAGCTCTTCGATCGTTTGGTCGGCAAAGTCTCCCTCGCCCAGCTCCTCGCGAATGGTACGTATCTGCTGCTCTAGGAAGTGCTTGCGCTGCATCTCGTCCATGTCAGACTGGGTCTGCTTGGCGATCTTCTCATTGATCTGTACCAACTCGGTCGTCTGACGTACGTAGGTGATCAGCTCCATAACGAGATGCTTCGTGTCGGAGATCTTGAGGAGCTCCAGCTTAGCCCTAGGAGTTAGGGAGAGATAAGCTGCGGTAAAGTTGATCAGGAAGGGCAGATTGTTCTGAGCATTGAGTGCCTCGATAAAGTCCTCAGCACCCTCCATACGTCGTATTTTGACTAGTTCAATCAGCTCATAGCGTAGCTTGTTGAAAGCGACAAAAAGCTCCGTATCCTTCGTCAGATCCCTTTCCGAACGAGGTAATGCGCGTGGAAACTCAACTCGGCAGCGCAGGTAAGGGTTCGTCTGTGTATAGGTGGTGGTCTGGATACGTATGATGCCTCGTATGATAGCTACGACGTTGTCTGGCGATGGGTGGATCACATCTTCGACCCAACATAGCACACCCTGCTTAGAGAGAGACTTTGGCGTGATGGAATCATCGGGCTCATCTACCATAGATGTTGTCGCAACGAGGTACTGCCCCTTGGATATCGCAATATTCACAGCGTCTATCTGCTTATCCTCAGTCAGCATAACAGCCTGTAAGACGCAGGGAAAGATGACGGCATTAAAGACAGGTAGCACGGGATAGGTGCTTCCTAACAGTGGTGACAAAAGAGCGTCATGCTCATCGTCAAGTAGCTCATCTTCATCTATAACGCTGGGCAGGGGAATGGACATACCACCAGAGCCTACATTAGGTAAGGATGTCTCTACAAAGTCGTAATTATCTTCTTTCATATAAGCGATATCAACTATCTATTGCGCAAATCTGCTTGTATTGTTTGCAAATATACCACATTTATCCGACTAGGCGGGAGGGCGGAAGAGCTTCAGTCTAGGGTGACGCATAATCATCAAAGCCTCTCGCACGATATCCACGTGGAGAATGCTAGATAGCTACGGAGGAAAAGAAAATTCTCCACGTAGGCGAGAAATAAAACTTCGGAGGAATCAAATGAAACTTC
>URDQ01000002.1 GCA_900546675.1 uncultured Porphyromonas sp.
TTTATCAGAAGCTCGATGAAACCAATTCAGTTGCATTTGATAGTTGAATCTACAGTTTAGCTTGCTTATTTGTGTAGTAGCTGAGGTTTTATTACTTTTGCATTGGTAAGTAACTAAGTAACTTCACAGAATAGACAAATAGTATATGGCTACAACAGCAGACTTTCGCAATGGCATGTGCCTAGACATTGATGGGCAGTACTACTTCATCGTAGAGTTTCTCCATGTTAAGCCTGGCAAAGGCCCGGCATTCGTTCGCACGAAGCTACGCAATGTCGCTACGGGTCGCATCATCGACAAGACGTGGAATAGTGGTGTCAAGGTAGAGGAGGTGCGCATCGAGCGTCGTCCCTATCAGTATCTCTACAATGATGATATGGGCTACCACTTTATGCACCCAGAGACATTTGACCAGATCGCTATCAATGGCGAGCTGATCGAGGGTGTCCGCTTCCTCAAGGAGGGCGATATGGTCGAGGCGATGGTACATGCTGAGAGCGAGACCGTGCTGACCTGCGAGCTACCAGCACACGTAGATCTGCGCATCAGTCATACGGAGCCTGGTATCAAGGGCGATACAGCTACCAATAGTCTCAAGCCAGCGACCGTCGAGACGGGTGCTGAGATCCGTGTACCACTCTTTATCAATCAGGACGATGTGGTCACGGTAGATACACGTGATGGCTCCTACGTGGGGCGTGTCAAGGAGTAACCCTCCCTCTTCGAAACTCTTAATAAGCATCTAAGTGCGATGCAGTAAAAGCCGTGCAGCTCTCCCCCCTAACTTGATGGAGCTACACGGCTTTTCTTGATGAGACTACTGACTAAGCTAGAGGCGCTCTCGATGATTGTGGCAAAAGTCAATAGACTCTCCAACGGTGAGCCGTTTTAATCTCTATGAAACCATTCTCTCGTTTGGCAGGGGTGGCTATACCCCTCTTTAGCCTGCGTCGCCAAGGCGATGCGGGCTGTGGAGACTTTGCCGCTCTGGAGGCGTTTGCACTAGTGGCTGAGCGAATGGGTATGCGTATCATACAGTTGCTCCCGCTGGAAGACACCACCCTCTATGGCGACAGTCGTGACTCCTATCCCTATCGACCACTAGCCTCCACGGTACTCAACCCGATCTACATAGCTGTAGATCAGCTTCCTCCACTCAAAGATCAGCAGCTGGAGCAGGAGCTACGAGCGGAGGCTGAGCGACTCTGTGCGCAAAAGACCTTCGACTATACGCAGGTGTGGCAGCTCAAGCGACGCTGGCTGTGGGCTTCCTTTACAGAGCAGGCGGACGCTTCGCCATACTTCACCGATATGATCAATCGCTATGCACGGCTGACGCTCAGGAATGCCCCTTTTAAAAGCACCCCCATCTGGCACTACTGGGTCTGCATGCGAATGGCTCTAGACCTACTGCCCGACCTCAATCGTGAAGAGTGGGACTTTTGGGATGCGATGGAGCGGGTTGAGGAGCTGGAGACGGAAAATAAAGCCTTGGTTGTCCGCACGGGCAACTTCTACGCTTACTGCTATATGGTAGCGCAGCGACAGATGCGCCGTGCCGTAGCTACGATTCGTCAGCATGGGCTGGCGCTCATGGGCGATCTGCCCGTAGGGGTAGATCCGCATGCAGCGGACACGCTTGCTTACCCGACGCTCTTTGAGTCGAGACTCTCGTGCGGAGCTCCTCCCGACTACTTCTCTCCCAATGGACAGAACTGGGGCATCGTGACTTGTCGTGGAAACTCGGAAATGCTATGGCAGGAGCGCTTTGCCTATCTAGAGCGCTTCTACGACTATCTGCGGGTGGATCATGTACTGGGCTTCTTCCGTATGTGGTCTATACCTCGTGACGGGCGCTCTGGGTTGCTGGGCTACTTCGTTCCCTCTCATCGCTATTCGGAGGAGCGGATCGCCAAGCTAGGACTCTCCGAGACGCTACGACCTGAGTGGATAGCACCGATCGACAAACCTGCGACGACGCAGGAGGTGATTTGGGTCGCCTGTATCGATGGTGGCTACGTGCCTCGCTATGACGTGGCGAGTGCCGAGCCCTTTGCGATGCTGTCGCCTGACCTGCAGGAGCGTCTGCGAGTTGTCTGCGAGGAGTACTATTATAGTGCCAATGAGGAGCTGTGGCGGAAGCGTGGACTAGATCGTCTATCCTTTATGCAGAAGCTCACGAGCATCCATCTCTGTGCCGAAGATCTAGGGATGGTGCCTCAGTGTGTCTACCCGGTTCTAGAGGAGCTCGGCATCCTCAAGCTGTACGTGGAGCGTATGCCTAAGAGTGCTGGTATCGAGTTTGAGGCAGCACCATACTTCTCTGAGGATAGTGTCGCCACCACCTCAACGCACGACTGTGCCCCACTACGCCTCTGGTGGGCAGAAGACGAGGCGCGCTCACGACGCTACTACGACTACTTCCTCACTGATTACGGCGTTCCCTACGACACCACGCTCACGCCCGAGCTGGCAGAGATTATCGTGCGCCGTCACTTAGAGAGTAGCTCTCGACTCTGTATACTGCCGCTGCAAGATTGGCTAGCCCTAAGTCCTGAGCACTGCGCCACGGTCAATCCTCATAGCGAACAGATCAACGACCCGAGCAATCCACATCATGTCTGGAGCTATCGTATGCCTATCGGTGTCGAGCAGCTCCCTGACGACTGGATACGACAGCTTCGCCAGATGATCTCAGAGACTCATCGGCTGTAAGCGTGTCATCCTACATTTTTTCCAACCTTCTAATAACAACCCTACATATACCCTATGCGAAAGCTTAATACAAAAGAGATCAAACAACTCACAGAGCAAGGGTGCCAAGCGCAAGACTGGTCCTTGGTTCGTGTTCATAGATATTTTGATGCTAGTCGCTGTCAGCAAGTTCACTTCATCGGTAAGTGTGAGCTAGGCGACAATCGTGGTGGTCGCCCCTCCGAGGAGGAGCCGAGCCACGTCGAGCCCTACCGCTTAGCTCACGTTAAGCTGGTCAATTGTACCATCGGCGACCGAGTCATCATCGATGGTGTGCGGGATTGCATCTCGCATTACGACATCGGTGACGATGTGGTGATCCACGACATAGCGGCTCTCAAGGTAACGGGCGAGACCTCCTTTGGCAATGGTCACCTCGTGGAGGTACTCAACGAGACAGGTGGTCGTGAGGTGCCTATCTGCGATATCTTGACGGCTCAGACCGCCTATATGCTGGCGATGTATCGCCACGACAAGGAGCTACAAGGAGCGCTCTCTAAGCTCGTTGAGGAGTACACCGCTTCCGTGCGGTCAGATCGAGGTACCATCGGTGAGTCTTCTCAGATCAGGCTTTGCGGTATTATGACCAATATCAAGGTGGGGCCACACAGCTCTATTATTGGTGCCTCAGTGCTAGAGAATGGCTCGGTGAATAGTACAGCTCTGAGTCCTACACAGATCGGCTATGGGGTGATCTGTCGGGACTTTATATTTTCTGCTGGCTGCGTTGTGGCTGATGGCTCCAACGTCTCCCGCTGTTTCGTTGGTCAGGGTTGCTCGGTGACCCATCTGTTCAGTGCGCACGACTCGCTCTTCTTTGCCAATTGTCAGTGCGAAAACGGTGAAGCTTGTGCCGTCTTTGCGGGTCCCTTTACAGTCACGATGCACAAGAGTAGTCTGCTGATCGCTGGTTACTACTCTTTCCTCAATGCGGGCAGTGGCTCTAACCAAAGCAACCACTTGTACAAGCTCGGTCCCATTCACCAAGGCATCGTAGAGCGTGGTAGCAAGACCACCTCCGACTCCTATATCTTGTGGCCTTCGCGTATCGGGGCTTTCAGCTTGATTATGGGGCGTCATGTGGATCATATTGACTCGTCAGACTTCCCCTTCTCCTATCTTATAGAGAATGACAACCAGACCTACTTGGTGCCAGGTACTAACCTACGTAGCGTCGGGACTATCCGTGATACCAAGAAGTGGCCTAAGCGTGACAAGCGTCACCCCGAGGAAAAGCTCGACTGCATCAACTACAACCTCCTCTCGCCCTATACGGTCGGGAAGATGTACAAGGGCTGGCACAAGCTCAAAGCTCTCGAGTCTCACCTCGGTAGCTCTAATGCGACCTATATCTATCACGACATGCACATTCGTCATAGCTCTCTCGTCAAGGGGTGTCGCTACTACGAGATGGGTATCGTCAAGTTCCTCGGCAACTCACTCATCCAGCGCATTCAGGAGCAAGCACCCAAGAGTAAGAGCGAACTGGTTGCCTGCCTGCCACCTACCAGCAATGAGGGTCTCTCCGATTGGCTCGACCTAGCGGGTATGATCGCTCCACGTCGGCTCGTACGCAGCCTGATCACACAGATTAAAGAGGGGCAGATCAAGACGCTCCAGGAGGTCAACGTCGCCATCCGCTCCATACATAGTTGCTACTACGAGATAGAGTGGCACTGGGCATATGATCTGCTCTTGCGGTGGTACGATATATCGGCTAGAGATCTCACAGTGGAGCGGGTCATACAGATTGTCCAGGAGTGGCAAGAGACCGTCATCACGCTAGACGAGTGTCTGCTCAAGGATGCTCACAAGGAGTTTGAGATGCTCACGCAGGTCGGCTTCGGCATAGATCTCGATGGCGATCACAACCGTCGCATCGACTTTGAGCAGGTGCGTGGCAGCTATGAGGACAACGCCTTCGTTTCAGAGGTACACGACCACATACATCGCAAGAAGCTCCTCGGCGAGACGATCCTCGCTCAGATTGACGCCCTTCCCTGAGTAACCTGATTAGATATTAGAGGTTAGATATTAGAGCGATACGAGTAACCCTGTGTAGGGACGCTCGGTCGAGCGTCCGTTGTCGAACGACAGTTACAGCATCGTCTCGGCTGGTTTGCGGACGGACGCACAGACCGTGCGTCCCTACATAGGGCTACACGTCTTGCTGTACCATAACGGACGCCCTCCGACTCGACACTTCCGTGCGTCACGACGTTGTTGGTTCCCCTCAGACAGCAAGATAATTAGTACCTTTGCAGGAGAGCCGAGCTGACACGACAGCGAGGCGTCGTTACGTTGTATACTTATCCTTATAATATATGTCGCTACAGTGCGGTATCGTAGGACTACCCAACGTAGGTAAGTCCACTTTGTTTAACTGCTTGTCGAACGCTAAGGCGCAGTCGGCCAACTTCCCCTTCTGCACGATCGAGCCCAACGTCGGGGTCATCACCGTGCCAGATGAGCGTCTCAATAAGTTGGTCGAGATGGAGCACCCTAAGCGTACGGTGCCTGCCACGGTAGAGATTGTCGACATAGCGGGACTGGTCAAGGGTGCTAGCCAAGGGGAGGGACTAGGGAATAAGTTCCTCTCTAACATCCGTGAGACCGATGCGATCATACACTTGCTGCGCTGCTTCGACGATGACAACATCACGCACGTCGATGGCTCCGTAGACCCTGTTCGGGACAAGGAGATCATCGATACGGAGCTACAGCTCAAGGATTTGGAGACGGTGCAGACGCAGCTCAAGAAGTCCGAGCGACAGGCTCAGACGGGTGGCGACAAGCAGGCGAAGATCCGTGTGGCGCTCCTCAAGCGTATCGAGGAGGCACTGCTACAAGGGCTTAACGCTCGCTCGGTGACGCCAGAAAACAAAGACGAAGAGCAGGCGCTGCGAGACCTTTTCCTCCTGACGGCTAAGCCTGTTCTCTACGTCTGCAATGTCGACGAGGCGAGTGCTGCCACGGGCAATGCCTATGTAGAGGCTGTTCGCCAGGCTATCGCTCATGAGGATGCGGAGCTACTGGTCGTATCGGCGCATATCGAGAGCGAGATAGCAGAGCTGGAGGAGTATGAGGAGCGTCAGCTCTTCCTACAGGAGCTGGGGCTAGAGGAGACGGGCGTCAACCGCTTGATCCGTGCCGCCTACAAGTTGCTCAACCTCGAGACCTTCTTTACGGCTGGTGCTGATGAGTGCCGTGCGTGGACTTTTGTCAAGGGAAGCAAGGCTCCTCAATGTGCGGGCATCATACATACCGACTTCGAGCGTGGCTTCATACGTGCCGAGGTGATTAAGTATGAGGACTACGTACACTACGGCTCCGAGACGGCTGTCAAGGAGGCTGGTCGTATGGCGGTCGAGGGTAAGGACTACATCGTGCAGGACGGAGACATTATGCACTTCCGCTTTAACGTATAGCCTCTCTAGTACAAAGTATTAACACCGAAACAGAATCAACCTATGCCGGACAAAATAATTATCGCAGACTTTGGGTCGCAGACCACACAGCTCATAGGTCGTCGTCTGAGAGACCTCAACACTTACTGCGAGATAGTCCCCTACAACAAGATCCCCACAGACCTGACGGGCGTCCGTGGCATCATCCTCTCGGGGAGCCCTTACTCGGTCTATGCTGAGGAGGCTTTTACCGCAGACATAGCAGCTATCCGTGGACGGTTACCGATACTAGGCATCTGCTACGGAGCGCAGTTGATGGTGCATCAGAGCGGAGGTGCCGTGGAGAACTCCAACACCCGTGAGTACGGAGCCTCTACGCTACAACTGGTGGACAAGGGCGATCCGCTGCTCGCAGGGCTCTCGCCACAGCACACGGTCTGGATGTCACACGGGGACACGATCACCCGTCTTCCTGGGGGCTTTAAGGTGATCGCCTCGACTCCCTCGGTGCAGTATGCCGCTTATAGGATAGAGGGTGAGGAGACGTGGGGCGTACAGTTTCACCCAGAGATACATCATAGTGAGGAGGGTACGAAGCTCCTCGACAACTTTGTCACGCTCTGTGGCATCAAGGGCGAGTGGTCGTCCGAGTCTTTCATCGAGAGCAGCATAGCCTCGATTCGAGCACAGGTAGGTGACGAGCAGGTCATTATGGCGCTCAGTGGAGGCGTGGATAGTTCGGTCGCAGCGGTCCTCCTACATCGTGCTATCGGCGATCAGCTCACCTGTATCTTCGTGGATCATGGGCTGATGCGACTAGGCGAGGCGGAACAAATCTTGGCAGACTACAAGGCTCTCGGACTAGGATGTATCAAAGTCGATGCGAGTGCGAAGTTCCTCGGAGACCTAGCAGGCGTTCGTGACCCCGAGGCTAAGCGTAAAGTGATTGGCAGGGACTTCATCGAGGTCTTTGAGGCTGAGGCAAAGAAGCTTCCGCAGGCTCGCTGGCTGGGACAGGGAACTATTTATCCAGATATCATTGAGTCTATCAACATCACGGGCAAGGTGATCAAGAGCCATCACAACGTGGGTGGACTGCCTGAGCGTATGCACCTGAAGCTGGTGGAGCCACTGAAGCATCTCTTTAAGGATGAGGTGCGTCGTGTCGGCTTGGCGCTATCTATGCCACGACATATGATCTTTCGCCATCCCTTCCCAGGTCCTGGTCTAGGCATTCGCGTGTTGGGTGAGGTGACTCCTGAGAAGGTGGCTATCCTCCAGCAGGCGGACAAGATATACACCGATATGCTACGCAAGTACAACCTCTACGATGAGGTGTGGCAGGCGGGAGCTATCCTACTGCCGGTGCAGAGCGTAGGCGTCATGGGTGACGAGCGTACCTATGAGTACACGGTGGCACTGCGTGCCGTGACGAGCGTCGATGCGATGAGCGCTGACTGGGCTCGGTTGCCGTATGACTTCCTCGCAGAGGTCTCTAACGAAATCATAAACAAGGTGCGTGGCGTCAATCGTGTCTGCTACGATGTATCGTCAAAGCCACCCGCAACGATTGAGTGGGAGTAACCTTTCGCTCAGTCTATCTACTTAATATCTAAATCAATATGTCCACTTATCAAGCTACGGATAGTCGCAAGGTGACCACCCGACGACTACTCGAGATGAAAGAGCGTGGGGAGAAGATCTCTATGCTCACTGCTTACGACTACTCAGCAGCACAGATCATCGATGCTGCGGGTATGGATGTGATCCTCGTAGGCGACTCTGCCAGTAATGTGATGGCGGGTAATGTGACTACACTGCCTATCACGCTCGACCAGATGATATACCACGGTAAGAGCGTGATGAAAGCGGTGCAGCGTGCGCTGGTCGTCGTTGACCTCCCCTTCGGCTCTTATCAGGGCAACTCAAAGATCGCTCTAGAAAGTGCGATCAAAGTGATGAAGATCACCCATGCTGATGCGATCAAGATCGAGGGGGGTAGCGAGATCCGTGAGTCGGTCGAGCGTATCCTCTCGGCTGGTATCCCGATTATGGGACACCTCGGGTTGACTCCTCAGTCGATCAATAAGTTTGGCTCTTATGCTGTCCGTGCTAAGGAGCAGGCGGAGGCTGACAAGCTGCTGGCTGATGCACATCTGCTGGAGGAGCTAGGCTGCTTTGCGCTCGTACTGGAGAAGATCCCAGCACCACTAGCGACTAAGGTCGCCTCTGAGCTGACGATCCCCGTCATCGGCATCGGAGCTGGCGGTGGGGTAGATGGTCAGGTCCTAGTGATGCACGATATGCTCGGCATCACGCAAGGCTTTAGTCCTCGCTTCTTGCGTCGCTACGCTGACCTGGGCTCTATAATGACCGAGGCGGTACAGCACTACATAGCCGACGTCAAGAGCCAAGACTTCCCCAACGAGGAGGAGTCTTACTAGTCCACCACAGGCTACACGCATATATAGCGAAGGCACCACCAACCACTAGGGCTGGCAGTGCCTTCGCTTCTCGTTGTGCTTATGCAGCCCGAAATGAGTACTTTTGTGGAACGCCTTTCGCTCACCCAGCGAAAGGGTCGCCTAGTCCACATTCTCATGTCAGCAAAGCAAATCTCCATACTGATCCCTACACGCAACTACGACTGCCGTCCACTCGTAGAGGCTCTGCATCGTCAGCTACAGCTGGGGCATATAGATGGCGAGATTATCCTTGGGGACGACTCCTCTGACCCTCACTACGCTCAGCTCTACGACACCCTCCAGCAGAAGGGACTCATACGGCTCGTCCGCCCCACGACGAATCTCGGCGCGGGACGTATGCGCAACCACCTAGCGCAGCAAGCCGAGGGCGATCAGCTGCTCATCATTGACTCTGACACGATGTCAGCCTCCGACAGCTTCGTCGTAGACTATCTGCAAGCAGCGCATAGCGATAGGGTAGTGGTAGGGGGCTTTAGCTATCCTACCGAGCGTCCCTCTAGAGACAGACTATTGCGCTATAAGTATGGACACAAGGTCGAGACACGTAGCCTTGTCGAGCGCCAGCAAGCACCAGCAGATGCTTTCGTTAGTATGAGCTTTATGATCCCTCGTCAGATCTTTCTAGAGGAGGGTTTCCCCACGGAGATGGGTATGGGCTACGAAGACGCTTACTTCGGCTATCGTCTAGCCGAGCGAGGTGTCGTCATCACGCATATTGACAACCCCGTCATCCATGCGCTCAAGGAGACCAGCGACCAATTCCTCGATACCACCGAGCGCTATGTGGAGAACCTCTACCGACACCGTGCCTTACTTGCGCCCTATCCCATACGTCTCCTCCAGCTCTACCTACGGCTGGAGCGTGCTAGGCTCGTCCCGCTCCTCGGTGCTTTAGCTCCGCAGCTCAAGCCTTTGCTACGTAGACAACTCACCTCGAGCCACCCCTCGCTACGTCTCTTCGCCCTCTACAAGCTTCTCCATCTCTGCACCCTTCGAGATTGATCCTTTGCCCTATATTAAGAGTCTCAGTCAAGCTCTCGGGACAATCTGATTAGAAAAAGTCCGTGTCGAGCAGTCTGAGTGTTTGAAAAGCGTACCTTTCGAGAGCGCTATACCCGACTTGTGGCGTTAAAGCTCGGAGCAAGTATAGGATAATTGGGATAATATGTCTATATTAGCGGTCGATAACAATAAGGACCTGCTCTATCTAGAACTATTAACTCTTATCATAAAGGTATGAAACGAATCCTACTTACTCTCCTGCTCATCGGCTTGCTACCTCTGAGCCAATTTGCACAGACTCCCACCGAGGAGCCACAGTACATTATGAAGGTTCATCTCAAAGGTGAACAGCCCATTCTTGTCCCCGTCGACAAGATCGATAGTGTACAGTTCATCGTCAGCGACTCTGTCCTCACCCCCGCACCGCTGCCATTGGAATATGTTCTAGAGTATAACGTAGACTCAATTGGCACTGCACTAGTTACGACACACGCTACTGACGTGAGTGGCTACTTTACATTCGAAGACGCTGTAGCAAAGTTTAGCAATATAACTATTGCTGGTAATGAGTATCACTTACCCTCTACAGCTGAATGGTGTGCTATTATACCCGCTCTTCAGTACAATGATAAGCTGTGTGCTAAGTTCGATAAAAGCGATGAGACTTTTATGGATGTCAGTGAGAAAGTTGTAGTGCAGGGGGATACTATTATCTCTAATAATGATTACCGCTTGGGAGTTAATAAGGTAACTTATGGGTTACGCTTTAAGGGTACTCAAATGCTTTCAGCTTGGCGGTATGAGTACACTAAGGTGGACGATTGTCAAGTGTTGAAGATTACAGCTCGTCCAGTAGCAAGTGATCTTTCTATAGAGAAGGTCGCTAATCCTTTATTTTGGGAGAGTGATACCGATGCGGATGTTATTCGCTACTTCCCAGCTTCTGGTTATAAGATGGCAGATGATGGAAACGTTCTCTACGGAGGTAGTGATGGAAGCTTTTGGACAGCTACAACAAAGAGTGATAAAAATGCCTGGGGTATGTACTTCTATTATGAAGAGGCACATCTATTTGACCTTAGTCCGAGAAGTTTCCTTCGGAGTGTACGGCTGTTTTCAGAAGAGTAACTTGAGCTTCAGCATTAAGAGACAAATAACCTCTTGTCATGTGTAGCTCACCGTATACCACTCCTCGGGAAGTCTCGTGTACGAGAGCACTCATCCTCAGAGCGGTATGAGCCTGGATGTGTCAGGCTGGGCGCCTGGAGCCTATATTGTTGTGTTACAAAAAGACTCTGAGAGAGCCTTGCTAGGCAAGGTGCTGATAGGAGGCTAGATGTAACATGTAACATGTAAGGCTAACTACTCTGATTATCTATAACACACACAACACATATACTATGCTTAAAACACAAACCCCATCACTACTGAGCACTTCGTTGGGTATAAGGACTATGAAGCATTTGTGGTGTATATCCGCACTTGCCATACTCCTTTTGACACCATGGAGTGGAGGACTACTAGCGCAGGGGGTTGCGCTAGATGAAACAAACTTCCCAGACGAAAACTTCCGGTCCTATATCATGCGCAACTATGATAGCGACTATGATGGAGAGCTAAGTGCTGAGGAGATTGCTGATGTCACTGAAATAGTCGTGTTCGGTCAGGGAATAAAGTCTCTTAAGGGGCTAGAGTTCTTCTCTGAGATCACCTGGCTGGACTGTGACAACAACCAGCTTACAGATCTTGATCTGTCACATACTACAAAGCTTACGGAGTTGCATTGCTCGCGGAATCAGCTCTCTTCAATTGATGTCTCCCCACTTACGTCGCTTACGACACTTTGCTGTGCGGATAACCAGTTGACGACTCTTGATGTATCGAAAAATGTGGAGCTTACTACGATTGAATGCTATATCAATCAGTTGACGGAGCTAGATCTATCGCACAATGTTGAGCTAACTCAGCTTCAGTGCAACAACAACCTGCTTACGAAGCTTGATCTATCTAACAACAAAGCGCTTTACAAGCTCTTTTGCTATAGTAATCAGCTCACAGAGCTAGATCTATCTCACAATGAGAGTTTGTTGTGGGTTACATGCTCCAATAATCAACTCAAATCCCTTGACATCTCTCACAACAAGCAACTACAAGGGCTGACTTGCTATAAGAATCAGATCTCCAAAGATCAGATGGAGCAGATAGTAAAGGCTTTGCCTCAAAAGGTTGATCCCTTTAGGGGAACCCTAATCGTTGTGAGCAAAGAGGAAGGTGTACAAGACGCTAACGTCTGTACTAAAAATCAGGTTGCTACAGCCATTGATAGAGGTTGGGATGTGTTCTTTCACAACGGGAAGGACAAACAGCCTTACGAAGGGGAGGATGACCCGACACCCGCAGCTCCGGTTATCACGATGACCACAACGGCAAGTGTGGAATCCATTATCATGCTTTCTGTAGAGAGTGTAGGTGAGATCAAGGTCGAGGGCGCAGAGTTGCAGTTCGGAGGAACCGCTAAGGTCAAGGCTCCTCAGATTACGATTACTGGGCAGGTGACTAGCCTAGACTGCTCTGAGGCTCAGCTGACCCGCCTAGATCTCTCTAAAGCTACCTCGCTTAAGTCTCTATGGTGTAGCAACAATGCCTTGACAAAGCTGGACACACGAGCTCTACCAGACCTTCGCATACTATACTGTATAGAGAATCAACTCTCGGCTCTTGATGTGACTGCCAATAAAAAGCTCGCCGAGCTAGACTGTAGTCAAAACCAGCTGACCCAAATAGATCTAGCTCAGTGCGACTCGCTCACACGCTTCTTCGCTTTTCACAATCAGATAGCGGAGATAGACGTGAGCCACAACCCACTGCTTATTGGCATCGATCTATCTGAGAATAAGCTTACAGCACTCTCCGTCAGTAACAATCCAAAGCTCGAAACGATCTATTGCAATGGCAATGCGATCAAGGGGCAAGCGATGGAGCAACTAGTCGCTTCGCTACCAGATCGCAATGATAGGGCAGAGCTGAGCCATCTTTTTGTCATTGACACGAAGAATGCAAACGAGCAGAATGTCATCTTCAAGGAGGAAGTACAGAAGGCGCTCACCAAGCATTGGCAGACGCTCAACTACTCCGCTGGTGACAACGATGGCGCAGGTATACCTTACGAAGGGATCACCAGCAATACGTTCGTAAGTGGTCAGCAGGTGAAGGTCTATAGAGATCGCACTACGCAGATGCTCTACGTCACGGGTCTAGAGCCTCTCGAGGAGGTGTCGCTATACCTTGCTACGGGAGAGCTGCTCGTATGCACGCTCAGTGACTCAGAGGGGGCTTGCATGATCTCACTCTCCACAGTTGAGGACAGTCCGCTCATCGTGGCGACGGCTGACTATGCGGTGAGCGTGATGTAGACTATGTCTGTGCTGACGAACGTGTCGGCAACTGAATAATAAGAGGGGACTCGACCGCTGCATTGGCGATTGAGTGCCCTTTGTTACATTGATCCGCTGGACAATCGGTTGAACTGTTTCCTCCTTCGTAGGATCCTATAAGTTGAAAGTAACGAGGAAATCTCAAATAGCTCTGTGGAAAACGAAAAATCTTCACGGAGGCGGTGAATGAAACTTCGGAAGAACCAATCGTTCCCTCCGAAGTTTCATTTCATTCTTCCGAAGTTTTATATCTCGCCTCGGTGGATAACTTTCGTCTTCCAGTGAGCTATTTGCAAATTCTTCGGAGCGACTCCAACTCCGCGAATCTCACAAGTAACAATAAGTATGGACGCTCGAATAGAACTTACCGTGCCTTCCCACAGCGAGTCACTCGTCTTATCTGATGCTCGATTTGTGGCTTCGCGGCCTTGTGTAAGTATAGAACAATCCGAATAAAATGTTTATATTAGCGGTCGAAAAACCATTGGAGCTAGCTCCTATCTAGAACTATTAACTCTTATCATAAAGGTATGAAACGAATCCTACTTACTCTCCTGCTCATCGGCTTGCTACCTCTGAGCCAATTTGCACAGACTCCCACCGAGGAGCCACAGTACATTATGAAGGTTCATCTCAAAGGTGAACAGCCCATTCTTGTCCCCGTCGACAAGATCGATAGTGTACAGTTCATCGTCAGCGAACCAGTTCGTGAGTTTACGTTATCTCCTGAACAAGTCGAGTTACAAGTCGGTGACACTAAGCAACTGACAGTTGTAGTGACTCCAGCCGATGCGAACTACTCCGTCTCTTACGAAAGTAATGATGCCACAGTCGCCACGGTCACCGCAGAAGGCTTGGTGCAAGCATTAGCTGCAGGTACAGCAACCATCACAGCGACCATCGGTAAGCTCCAAAAGCAATGCTCCGTCACCGTACTCGCCCCAGCACAGCCCACTCGTCCGAAGCTCGCAATCGAGTACTTAGCTCCTTACGACATTAACCCCGAGGGAACAGGCTTTGCTACCTCGCACAGTAATGACGCTTCAGGATTGTTTGCTCTATGGCGTGTAGAGACGATTATGGAGCAAGACTTTCTCAAGGATTATCATATGGGCAAGCCAACAGAGTGGCTTGGAATCTTCCCCGCCTATACCAATATACGTCTGATTGATTTCTTCCGAGAGGTTGACTACCTAGACATCGAAGAAAAGATTGAAATACATGGAGAGTTGGGAGACTACAAGGCAGACTATCGAAATATGGGAGATGCCCTAACCTACGCTATACGCTTTAAGGGAGGGGATAATAGTCAGCTCGCTGCCTATCGCTATGAGGGCATAGGAGAGTTTGACGAAAATGACCTTACTTCTCATGTTCGTGTCACGGTACGTTATCTAGGTCCAGACTTTACAGGAACTATTGAAGATATTGCTACTGCAGACTATTGGAGCAAAAACACGGAGGAGGACATCGTACGCACATTCCCCTGTAGTGGTTTTAGTGAATATGCTGATGATTACGGCAATGGAGCTGTCGATGCATTGACAAATCGAGGTATGTATGGTGGATACCTATGCAAGCCAGCACAAGGAGCCGACAAAACTTGCAATGTGAGCTACGGATTTAATACTTGTGCCGTATTTGTCAACGATACGTCTGGCTCAAGCCGTGCCTGGCAGTTGCGTCCCTTTACAAACGACTGATAAGCGAGCTACTATAATATGAATAGGTCTGTACGCTATGCGATACTTGGCTTGCTTCTGCTGGGGAGTCTGTTAGGACTCCCCACAGAGGGTCAGGCGCAGCAAAAGACAGAGTACGAATGGCTCAAGCTCTCTGCTACTTACAAAGGGGTCGACATCTATGGGCGGTCTGTTAATATGGCCGACACGCTACGTGCTAATAAGCGTATATTACTCTACTTCTTTACCATATGGGACGAAGCTTGCTATTATTATCACCAGCAGCGCATACTAAAAGATCTAGCTCAGATGAAAGAGGGGCAAGCGATCGCTGTTTGGCTGGTAGAGATTCAAGGCGCTCCTAGAGCTGCTATAGAGGGAAAGGTGCCATATCCAGACAATTCTCCTTCTCGAGGAGATTGGACTACTTGCGATGGAGAGCAGGCTCCCTATACGATTATTAGCGACAAAAACTTTGCTGAGCAAGTAGGTGTCAAGACTTATTATCTTCCAACTACTTACTTAGTTTGCCCCTCTAGCTTTTACATAGACTGTTATTCAGCTCTTGAGAGTAAACAGCCTGTGAAAGCGATGAAAGCTATGTCTGACTTATGCTTGACAGAAGAGGACTCTCCTAGAGATGTAGAGGTTATTGCGCCACGACGAAGAGAGATAGGAGAGCCTTCTCCTTTCTCTTCATTTGCTCGTTCATATAGTCCGATTACTTCGTATGAATGGACCTTTGAGCATGCCACTCCTGAGAGAAGTAGTGAGGCAGAGCCGTATGTACTTTGGAGTGAGGCTGGTGATTATCAAGTTACCCTCACGGTTGGTAATAAAAATGGGAAGCAGACCAGCTCTGCCACAATGCATATCATAGATTGCACGAAGGGAGTCAACAGTTTCCCATTTGTAGAGAACTTTGACCAAGATTTGGAGACTCACCCCGACTGCTGGCATCTCTATGATGAAGATGGAGATGGTATCAACTGGAGATGCTTGTATCAAGAGCAACTTGACATCCCAGGGATGCCTTCTCCCTCAGAACTGAAGCTAGGACATAACAATAGTGTTAACTGTATGGTCTCTTGGAGTAGCTTCCCTACACAGGCATCATTTGAGGGAGGAGAGCTCGCTTTCAACCTAATTCCTCAGAGTGCTTATAATTGGCTGATTCTGCCTAAGATTACTATTCCGAGTGACGCTCCAGCACCCACACTACACTACTCTGTGATGAGTTTGTCTGGGAGTGATACAGAGCGCTACTCTCTATTTGTATCTGAAAAAGGATATAGACGAGCTGACTTTACGCATGTCTTAGCCAGCCAAGAGCTAGCTCCTGCAGGAAGGTGGTCGAGCAGAACGGTGTCGTTAGCACCCTTTGTGGGTAAGGATATTTACATTGGGATCAAGCATACAGATAAGGAGAAAGTAGCTCTCCTTGTGGACGATGTTGCTGTCACTCTAGATGGCCACTATGAGTCAATATCACTAGTCCCAAGTGGAGATGCTCTGTCGCTATATCTATATGGTGTAGAGATGTCTATCCTCTTTGACACAACCCAAGCGACACGTCTTACCATATACGACTCCTCGGGGTGTCTTGTATACGAGAGTTCTCATCCACAGAGTGGTATGAGTCTTGACGTGTCTAGTTGGACTTCAGGAGCTTATATTGTCGTCCTTCAAAGAAACTCTGAGAGAGCCTTACTAGGTAAGGTGATGATAAGAAGCTAGGTGTTGTAGTGTGATTACGGGGCAGGCTACGGAGCAATTGGTCGCTTTGCGTGTAAATCGTGATGGACGAAGAGAAAGCCTGCCCCCAAAAAGTGCTAATTCTCCCCAAATGGCACGACGAGAACGAGCTGTGGGGGAGATTAGCCCTGGTCGTTGAAGAGCAGATAGGGATAACTCGTTGAGAGTCGTGGAGGGCTCTTCGCAGGGTGGAATTAGATTTGGATTTGCTGGGCGCTTACTGTGTGGGTGCTGTCTACTTGTTGTGTGGGTGCTAGAGGTCAGAGTCTAGAGGTTAGAGTCTAGAGATCAAGGGGCTGGCCAGTGGCAACGTTGACAGCGACCTGCGCTAGGCGTACGGCAACGAAGGTCTCGATGTACTGCATCTCCGACTCGAGCCAGTTGCGCTGCGCTAGCGAGAGCGTCTCGAGTGTGACGACGCCCTCCTTGTGTCCCTCGGTCGAGAGGTCGAGGTTGAGCTGCGCATCGGTGCGGATTTGCTCCGTCTCAGCATAGCGTGCGAGTGCCTCGGTGAGTTGCCGTGAGGCTTGCTCGTTTTGCATCTGTATAGCACGCTCAGCGTCTTGTAGCTCTAGCTGACGTACCTGCTGGCTGGCAAGCGCTGCGGAGCGACTCTGCCAACCTTGGTAAATGCCCGTGATGGGGATCTGCACGGCTACACCAACCATCCAGGTTGTGCCAAACTGCTCCTTAAAGCCGTCCATAGGATTGGGCGACATAGTGAGTAGCTGTGCTGTGAAGCCTACCTCGGGAAGCATCTCTCCGAGTGCCATCTTGGCACGTCGCTCCTCCGCCTCGACAGCGAGGTTGGCCACTTTGAGTTCGACACGCTCCTCCATCGGATTGACTGTGCTGTATAGCTTGGGTTGGCAAGGATCGATCGGTTGTTGGCTGGCGAGGGTGAAGTCGGGAGCGAGCTCTATGGCTTGGTCTGCTGGAATACGGCACTGATGCTTGAGTAGGATGAGCAGTGCCTGCAAGCCTTCACGTAGCTTGCCCTCTTGGAGCTTGGCGTTGTTGCGGTTGACCCGTACGGAGACCACCTCCCGGTCAGCTACGACTCCTTGCTCCTTCATAGCTGAGACGTCTGCGAGTGTCTTGTCCAGCATATCGTTGAACTGCGCAATCGCTTTGAGCTGCTCTTGTAGCTGTACTGCCTGCCAATAGGTCTTGGCTATCTGCTCCTCCTCGTTGCGCTGCTGTATGGTCCATTGGTACTCAGCTGCTTGCTCGCCAACCTGCGCTAGCCGTACTCCGTTGTAGATACGTCCACCAGCGAAGATGGGTTGACGTAGTGAGAGGGAGCCGTAGAAGATGTGTCCCAGCTCGAGGCTCATCTTGTCGTCTAGCCAAGACTGCGCTTCACTCAGAGTGGGTACTCCTGACAGGTTGGGTATCTGCATTGGAGGAAGCCAGGAAGAGATGTCAATGGAGGAGAAGGGCTTGAGCTTGGCAGGTGTGTAGAGCCAGCCACCCGAGAGGGAGATTTGCGGGAAGTAGTTGCTCTGCGCTTTGAGCCGTGTGGCTTGAGCTGCTTGTCGCTGAGCCTCTAGCTGTGCCGATGGCACGGGGCTCTCCTGATGGTAGCGTATGCAGTCGTGTAGTGACAGCTTGAGTGGCTCCGTCTGCGCATAGAGAGAGCTGGTGAGTATGCAGCCGAGGAGGAGTGTGAGTATCCCACGAAGGGGTGACGATAGATCTCTCATCATAGGGTAAAGGTGGTGTGTCCGATGCGATGTCCATCGGCAAAAATATCTGCTCGGTAGCTCCCCGAGAGGAGTGCCTGCGTAATCTGATAGTAGATGGTGACGGGGGTGTCCTCGCCAGTGTACTCGATGCTCTTGGAGGCTGTCGCCTGGAGGGTCTGCCCCTCGAAGCTAAAGGCTCCACCCTCGCCACTCATCGGCATATCGTTGGGGTTCAGGATACGTACGTAGATCGCTTTGGTGCCGACGGGTGCGGTGACATTCTTTTTGATCGTAAAGGAGACGGCTAGTGTCTCCATCTTGTCGATACGTTTTGTGGACTTGCCACGATGGTCGAGCGGTGTGACTGACAGACCTGAGAGGTCTAGGCGGGCTGCTATGGCGACTTGGTCAGATAGAGCTGCCTTTTCCTGTGAGAGTCGTGAAGCCTCGCTGCTGATGCGGGAGTAGTCTTCCTTGACCTGCTGATTCTCGGCTACGAGTCGCTCATTGGTCGCATGGAGTGAGTCGATCTGTACGATGTAGCTGCGGAGTAAGGCTCGGAGCGTATTGATCTCACCCGTTAGCTCACTGATGCGCTTGGCGTTGGATGCCTTGACGGAGGCTAGCTCTTGGCTTAGCTGCTTGACACGCTCCTGCTCGCTCTCAAGCTGAGCGAGTAGCTCGTCATTGTCAAAGGATAGACTCGTCTCGCCTGACGTCGCAGCGAGCTTCTCGTATTGTAGCTGATACTGCGCTGCCAGCTCGTCTAGCTCTTGCTGCATGCGTTGCTTCTCCATATCGACCAGCTCACTCTGCACACTCTGCATCTGCTGTCGCTCACTCCTTATATATAGCCATGCCCCTACGATGACGAGGAGCACCACGAGGGCGGCTCCAGCGATGATATACTTGATATGCTTATTGTCTAGTCTAGCCATAGGGCGGTCTTACTTAATTCTTTTCAAAGCGCCTTGCCGTGTCAATTGATAGGTTTGGGGCGATGTGCTGATGCGTTGCTCGATGCGCTTGGTCTCCTCCCTCGTTGTCCAGCCTTCCAGAGAGGGCGCTGCGTTGATTCGAACCATTCGTCTACCCTGCTCTGTGTCAAAGGTTAATACGACCGGCATCTCGCTTAGTGGGGACAAAAGAGTCTCAGAAGGGGAGGGGAGGGACTCCTTTTTCTTCGAGTGTACGAGCCAATCAGTGTATGGGATGGTGGCATCTAGCTCCCACAGCTTCTCTTGCTTGGGCAGAAAGGCGGTGAGCTGACTCATACGGTAGGGCTGCTCGATGGTGGTGATCTGTAGTAGAGGTCGCTCACCCTGTATGCGCCAAGGAGCGAGTAGTAGCTCATAGGTGAGTAGACCAGATACGGAGATTGTGCAGCGGAGGTGTGCCTTGTCTATGCGCATCTCCAGAGACTCCTGCGCTTTGGTCTGTAAGGTGACGGTGGTGTCGGGTGTGTCGAGTGCTTTCTGTAGGAGTTGCCCCCAAGCGCTGTCGCTGATAGCGGGAGCTACGCCTAGCGGGCGCTCGAGGATAGGCTGGTACAGCTGCTCTAGCTCAGCTCGCTCCTGAGCTACGAGCGGATGACAAGCGAAGAGTAGCAAGAGAATAAGGAGATATCTACTTTTGAAGTGCATAAAGCTTCAGAAAAAGTACCACGCTAAGAGAGACCTAAACTAAGGCGAGAGGAGTGTACACTCCCGAAGGGGGAGGGGTACACCTCTCGCTACGCTCCGCAAAGATAATGAAATAAGCGATTGAAGCCGCCACTCTTCAAGTTCGCAAACCTCACAAGTAGCTCTACATATTGCCACTCGTGAGATGTGTGCAAAGGGGAGGACTTTTTAGGGAGCTTATCGGAGAATGAAGCGCAGAGGTTTAAACTTCTTGCGAAGGAAGCTCTTTGTCATACCCAGCCCTACGGTCCATAGGATTGGCTTGACGAGAGACATCCCAGTGTCGAGGATTCGTCGTGTTACTCCGTGGGTTCCTTTTCCTTCTTGATCGCTCTGTGTCAGAGAGCTGTAGGTCGATTGCTTAAATCCTCCCGTTAGTTTGGAGAGTAGCGAGTTCTCCTTGCGTCGCTGCCGACGTGTAGATGGAGTAATCAGACGACCCAGTAGAGAGCCTGGAGGAGCTATCTGCTCTTTAGCCTCATTGATAAGAGTCTGCTTGATGCCCATCCCTTTGATATATCCCAGCTCTCTCTGCCAGGTCCGCTCAGCGATGACTAGATCAGCCTCAGCGAGTTTCTGATGTCTCTGGAAGTCTTGATATGATATTCTTTTCTTCATATTAGATGGTCAGGTTAGCGGGTTTGCGTGGTGGTTGCTTGGTTGGTAGGGGTGATGACTCCTTCGCTTTCAGTCGTGATATCGCTAATGTCCTCCTCGTCAGATGCCATCGGCTGTGGGCGTAGCTTGTCATCGAGCTTATTCAGCGAGTCGTATATCTTGCGATATATACTGGTGCTGATGGTACGCACGATGACCTTGCGCAGTGATAGCGTGATGATTACTAATAGAAGTAAGATGCCAGTGCCAATGAGGAAGCTCCATCCCCAACCTAGCTCTAGCCATGCGTTGATACCCGCCACCCCAGCGAAGAGTAGGAGGATTATCACGAAAGGCATTAGCAACAATACTATAAATATCGTGAGGAGGTTACCTGCGAGCTTCATACCCGCATCGGTGCTTGTGTAGATTGCTCGGCGAGCGTATGCCTTGAGGTACTCCTTGGTGTGGTGGATAAAGCGAGATATCTTGAAGTCTTCCATAGGGTGTTGGAGATTAGAGGTTAGAGATTAAAAGCTAGAGGTTAGAGGATAATAACCAAAAGGGTAGCATACTCATCTGTCGTAAGTGACCAATGGTCACCTTGTGCGGATGAGCGTGCTACCCTTTTAGTTTTATTGAGTCTGTATTGCTCAATGGTGGTTGTCTGAGTGCGAGAGCTTACTTGACCGCCTTCTTAGCTTCCTCGACAGTCTCCTTAGCTTTGCTTGCGGTCTCCTTAGCCTTGTCTACGGTCTCGTCGAACTGCTCCTCGACCTCCTCAGCAAACTTCTCGCCACGCTTCTGTAGCTTGTCGCGATAAGTCTCGAATCGATCCTTAGCCTCATAGTATCCCTCTACGAGCGAGTCGCGCGCGTGATCTGCCGTGGTGCTGAGGTCGTCATAGAGACGATCACGCTTGTCGCGGTCAGAGAGGTAAGTGATGGCTGCACCTATGGCAGCTCCGATCGTAAGACCTAGTACTATACGTCCTGTGTTATTCATATCTGTTATGTTGTTTAATTTGTGAATGTATTTCGTTCTTGCTTATGCAGTCTGTAGGCTACACTTAACAATCTCAGAGCGTCTCGATGCTCTCCCTCGCACCCACTACATATAACATAAGTGCAAAAGCAGGAGAAATCACCTTGACACCCTAAAGGTACAAAAAAAAAAGTCATACGGCAAGCGGTAGATGGTGCTAGGATGAGTACTCAGATGTTTGAGATGACTCAAATCGCTCCCGAGGAAATCCCCAATAGCCTCGTGAAGAGTCAAAAGTCTCCACGAAGATGAGATATGAAACTTCGGAAGAATGAACTCACTAGTCGGAAGAGTCTCCCTCCCCCTTTCTAAATAATTAGCAATCTCCACGTGGGAAAAGTCAAACCCCCACGTGGATATTTTTTTATCTCCACGTAGGGGAGAATCATTTCCTCCGAAGTTTCATTTGATTCTTCCGAAGTTTTATTTCTCGCCTACGTGGGGATTTTTCTTTCTCCACGTGGAGATTGGTAGATTCCCACGTGGAGATCAGCTTCTTTTGAGTCAAAAGCGTATCAGAGCATCGGAGATACTATCTGTAGCGTGTTGGCACTAATAGTACCTATCTCCTCAAAAACGAAATTGGTGGTCAAGAAGACCAATCTGTTTCGTTTATTTCTTAGATGCGCTCTAGGACTAGCTCGATGAGCCCGTCGATACCTTGCTTGTAGTTGGTATTCATATTCAGATTCTGACGCCCAGCGATGATGTAGCAGACGGTCAGTGTGTCATGCCCTAGGAGACTGCCGATACCGCTGAGGGCTGCCGACTCCATCTCAAAGTTGGTGATGCACTGCCCCTCATACTCAAAGGCTTCGATCTTCTGATTTAGTGTCGGGTCAGCAAGTGGCAGGCGTAGCTGTCGTCCTTGAGGAGCGTAAAATCCGTTGGCAGCAATCGTACAGCCAGGTACGATGTCGCCATAGTCACCGACGATCTGCTGGTAGAGCGACTCACTACAATTGACTACATAGGGATCGAGTCCCTTGATGGGCCACTGCAGCTGCTCCTTGAGTGCAGCCTCAAAGGGGAGGTCACGTATCGCCTCTGTATTGGCGTAGAAAAAGAGCGACCCCTCGAAGCCGATCGCCTTGTGTGCTGCGACGTAAGTACCTATCGGTGTCTCAGGTTGCAGACCACCACTGGTACCCACACGTACCATCGTCAGCTTGCGATGGTTAGGACGTACTTGGCGAGTCTCTAAGTCGATATTAGCGAGTGCATCTAGCTCATTGATGACGATCTCAATGTTGTCACAGCCTATGCCGTGGCTCTGCACGGTAATCCGCTTGCCACGATAGGTGCCCGTGATAGAGTGAAACTCACGATTGGTTACCGAGCACTCCTGAGTGTCAAAGTGCGAGGCAATCATATCCACACGCGCTGGGTCGCCACAGAGGACAATCTTGTCAGCCAGTTGCTCGGGCTTCAGATGAAGGTGAAAGATGGAACCATCGTCATTGACGATTAGCTCGCTGGGAGGTATGGTGCGATTTTGTGTACTCATAGTTCTATTCCGTTTATAGTAAATGATGACTCACCAAAAATACAAAAACTCCGCCACATCTCCTCCATTTCGGATCAAGACCTCAACGCTAAGACATCGCCTATGGAGTGCCTTTGGGGCATAAAGAGACGAGACATATACGACTGATTAGACAGAAAAGACGCACGGCTCGGGTGCAGACGTATGATAGTCTGCACCCGAGCCGTATACGATAGTTGTGCGTCGGCTTTCCTTGCTGACGAGCTGAGCTAGAGGAGCTCTAAGCTTTTTCCCTTCCTACAGGATGAAGCGGTATGTCTCGTTGTCAATCTGTACTACGTATACACCGCTAGGTAGTGTAGCGCAATGGATTGTCTCGCCAGCTACAAAGTTGGGACGTCGGTAGAGCTGGTTGCCCTGCATATCGTAGAGAGTCACCATATAGTTCTGATTAGCGAGTAGCCCCTCGATGAAAATGTTTTCGCCATCGGAGAGTAGCTTGTAGTTGCTCGCTATCGGAGAGTCAATGAGTGGTAGCGCTGTAGGCTGCTTGCTTGTAGAGAAGGTACACTTTACGACGTCTTGGTATGCGAAGGCGGGGCTGTAGCCGACCTCTCCAGTGTAGTGCATCTGCATCTTACCCTCTGCGAAGGTGATCTTCTGAATGTCTGCGAGCTTTATTACCTCTTCGGGCTTGTTGCTCTGCTCTACAACGAGGCTGAGCGGGTAGCTCTCTTGTGCCTGTAGATAAGCAAGGGAGGCGATGAGTAGAAGTGCTACCGATAGGAGTCGTGCTGGTCTCATAAGATTATATTGTATTGATGATTATCCTTGTGGTGAGTTCTAGAGAGAGGAGTGTACCTTGGAGGAGTACAGACCTTCCACAACGCAAATGTAATAAATTAAATCTAAAGCTAGACATACTCTTTCGATATAAAGTAAGAGAGCATAGACACGACGTCGTATCTATGCTCTCCGTATGGTGTCCGCTCACCTAGTAGAGGAGGGGTGTATGCTTTGTAGCCCCTGCCTCTATGGTAGCGTCTCTATATGCCTATGCAGATTACTTCTTGAGGAAGTCCTGTACGTGGTCATTTGGTACCATCTCCTCTTGGAAGGTATAAGCACCAGTCTTAGGCGACTTGACCATCTTGATAACCTTCGAGTATGAGCGACCATCGCCCGTTCTAAAGGTTGCGACCGATTTCTTAGCCATTGTACTTAGTTCTTATTTTGTTAGTAGGAAGGGGAGAGATGATTACTTAATCTCACGATGTAGTGTGTAGCGCTTGAGTATCGGATTGTACTTCTTCAGCTCTAGGCGCTGTGTGGTATTCTTTCTATTCTTCGTGGTGACGTAGCGAGAGGTGCCTGGCATGCCACTCTCTTTGTGCTCTGTGCACTCGAGTATTACCTGTACTCGATCGCCTTTACCTTTCTTAGCCATAGTAAATGAGTGTGATTAAAGGAGTGAGTGGTTTATTTGTTCTTGATGCTTAGGTAGCCCGCATCGCTAGCACGGCGCAGAGCTTCGTTGAGTCCTACGCGGTTGATGAGCCTGAGTCCAGCTGCTGAGACCTTGAGGGAGATCCAGCGATCCTCCTCGGGCCAGTAAAACTTTTTGCGGAAGAGGTTAACGTCAAAGGTGCGCTTCGTGCGACGCTTTGAGTGGGATACATTGTTGCCCACCATAGCCTTCTTACCGGTGATCTGACATATCTTAGACATGACGGTGTGGTATTTCTTTTATACTTCTACGATGTTTCTGAGATCGATACAGCCCATCCATTAGCATCATCTGTATGGGTCTGCAATCAGACTGCAAAGTAACGCAATTATTTTGACAAAAGCAAATGCTCGTCACTCGAACTTTGGCAATTGGCACCTTTGTGCAGGGTCGGAAAGCTACTCTCCTAAAGACTTTAGAGCTATTTGCCACTGAATGCGTGAGCGCTGTGCATATGCTCTACAGATGCCTTGGGAGAGAACTAGAGAGTTGTGGTATATAGCAGAATTGTGTTACATTTGCTTCACAAATAAACGCCATAATGATTATGACCCGACGCTTTCTCTCCCTCCTAGTCTTAGGACTGGTCCTAAGTGTGAGTGCGCTATGGGCTAAGCCTCGTACAGAGCAGCAGGCTCGTCTCATAGCTGAGCAGTATACCACACAGCGCTTTAGCCGTAGCGAGTTAGCTGCACTACGCTTATCCTCTGCGCCTTTGCTGACACTCGTGTCGGCTCCAGCCGCTGGTGCTGATGAGTTCTCCGTACGTCACCAAACGATGGCTTCCGCCGTGCAGACAGTAGCCTCCGCCTATTATGTATATAATATAGGTAGCGAGCGAGGCTATGTGATGATCTCGGGCGATGATCTGCTACCTGAGGTGATCGCCTACGCTGACGAAGGTGCTTTTATCCCAGATGAGGAGCAACCAGAGCATATAGCCTCGTTTCTCGCTCAGGTACGTGCAGCGCTACACGCTTTGGTAGAGCGTGGTAAGCCCGTAGAGATGCCACGCACCACACAGCTACGTCCTGAGGGGGTGGCTCCTCTTTTGGGCGACATTCAGTGGGGGCAGGGTTACCCCTTTAATACGCTTTGTCCGGAGAAGGAGGGTGGTCGCTCTGTGGTGGGTTGCGTAGCGACGGCACTCGCTCAGATCCTTCGCTATCACCAGTGGCCTAACCAGGGCGAGGGCGTTTGCTTCTATACCGAGGAAGATGGTACCAACCATCGTGTAGACTTCTCACGGTACAACTACGACTGGGCACATATGCCTGGACAGCCTGATCTAGAGTTCCCGACTCAACCTGTCATCAGTGCACTCTCTACGCTGTGCTATCACGTAGGAGTCATCTCACGAATGCAGTATAGCTCTCTGGGTAGTGGCACAAACACTCAGTTTCCTAGAGAGGGACTGCAGAAGTACTTTAAGTATAAGAAAAGTATTCGCCTCCTCAGTCGTATGAACTATACGATAGAGGATTGGATGGACATCATCGCAACAGAACTCAACGAGGGGCGCCCCATCTACTATGCTGGTGCTAGTAGTACGGTCGGTCATGCTTTCGTCTGCGATGGCTATAAGCAGGACGGCTACTTCCATATCAATTTCGGATGGGACGGCATAGCCAATGGGTACTTCCTCCTCTATGCGATCAATCCCGAAGTGCTGGGTACGGGTGGTGGTACGTCGTACGACGGGTTCAATAAGTTTCAGGAGATTATGGTCGGTATAGAGCCTGACCGTGATGGCTCCTCTCAGCCTATTGGTGGCGAGACTATATCGGCTCACTACCTAGAGGTGTCGTGTGAGGACAATGCAACGATTAAACTTCAAAACGCACTCCTCGAGCTAACCTCTGCTCTGAGGTATAAGACGAAGTTCTGTCTCTCCATAACGCCTACAAAGGAAGGCGCACAGACCTATTACGGAGCTTTCGGTAAAGAGCAAGAGTTGGAGATTCGTGGCTATTATGTCTACGCTCGTAATCATCTATACAAGATTCCCTCCGTCAACCTACCAGACTTGGGACTCCCCACACGGAGTGCGAGCTACGTCGTGACTCTTGCTTACGAAGGCAATGACGGCAAGACGATCCCCGTACAGCATTCCAACGGAGGTGTCTCCGAGCTGCTCGTAACCTTCGATGCTGAGGGTAAGGCTAGTTGCGAATTGCGAAGCTTGGAGCCACAGCTTGCTTTGACAGATGTTATAAATCCTGACCTGCGAGGCTACAGCAAGAGTTCGCTCACGCTCGGCGTCGACAACCTTAGCAAAGAGGAGTACAACTCCACATGGACCTGCTACTTTGAGGATATGAAGGGCGACCTTATCCCTATTGGCTCCTTTTCAGCCTTGATGACTGCCCAAGAGCAGCAGCAGGTGCCACTAGAGATCTCCAAGCTACCTCTCCCCGCTGGCACTAAGGGCAATATCATCCTCAAGGGAACCTATCTAAATGAAGTTGGCTTCGACAGTGGCTACTCTTTACGCTCTCCGCAGCGTCTGGAGGTACTTCCGTCTACAGCACCCATCGACAAGAGCTCATCTATCAAGTGTCTCGCTAGGCGGTCTATGATGGGTGCTATAGAGTATACCCCTGGGATGACCTCTATGGACTTCGAGATAACCAATCAGGGAGATAAGGCGAGAAGCTATCTCGTGCTAGACTGGGCACTCTTACAGCTTGCGAATGGAGGTACCTATCTACGGAGTAAAGGTCAGAATCTCTTTAAGGATCTAGAGGCTCATGGGTCGGTTCAGTATAGTATAGATCCATCTCTTTGGGAACCGATGATCGAAGGGCAAAAGTACTCTCTCCTAGTCCGACTGTCTGATGTCATAGAGGATGATGGTCAGTTCTACTATGGAGAGCGAGAGTTCCAGTTAATCCTGCCCATAGTTACTGTAGAGCAGCTCTCGCCAGCTATTGACGAGGAGCATTACGTCTCTCTCGAGAAGGAGTGTGAGTACCTGTCTGTCCTCTCAGCACGGATCGCAACTCCTGGTATGATCCGCATCAATGGGTGGTGGCCCACGGCGCTATCACACAAGGATGGGGTCTTCAACATCTTCGGAACTGTCGATACGGGGCGTACATCCATCATCGGAGCTTTCACCTCGCTCATCTTTGACGACGAGATGGAGACAAAAGATGTCATAGAGGCTGACTTCTCGCACGCTTCGCCCGATATGGAACACGTGTCGCTCTGTCGTAGCAAGATAAAAGGAGAGGCGATGACTGAGATGCTCCAGTCCCTTCCCGATCGCTCAGCTACCACTCGTGGTACCATAGCACTTATCGATACCTCTAGACCTGATCTAGAGGGCAACGTCTGTACAGCAGAGCAGGTAAAGATAGCTGCACGGCGTGGCTGGACGGTCACCGATCAGAGTGGCAACGCTTACCTAGCGGTCGATGCCCCAACCCCGCAGGAGGAGTGGACACTCTATCCTATGCCAGTACGTGATCAGCTCACAGTGGTAGGGCTACCTACTGCAAGCCCCGTGACGCTCTACACGCTGCAGGGAGAGCGACTGCTGCAAGCTGTTACACCCGCCAGTGGTCAGCTCCAGCTCAGCCTGGCACATCTACCTAGTGGTACATACATCCTCACCACACTGCTGGGGAGCCGTCGTGTAGTCGTGGTTGGCGATTAGCTGTTGGCTGTTAGCTGTTAGCTGTTGGCTAAAGATACTAGTGGCACTAGTGTGCCTAGTGCCACTAGGACCTAACCTCTAAGTTCTAACCTCTAACCTCTAACTTCTAATCTCTAACCTCTAACATCTTTTTCGTACCTTTGGAGTGGAGTTGTGAGAGCGACTTCCTTTTTTAGAGCTAGACACTATAATATATAGTATACACAGATGCAGCAGATAGAGGGTCCGATCGGGGTTTTTGACTCAGGGTACGGAGGATTGACGATCCTACGTAAACTGCAGGAGCAATTACCTCAGTACGACTTCGTTTATCTTGGCGATAATGCGCGTTCGCCTTATGGTTCGCGGTCTATGCGCGTGGTCTACCAGTTTACGAGAGAGGCGGTCGAGCGACTCTTTGACCTTGGCTGTCCGCTGGTCATCCTCGCTTGCAACACCGCCTCGGCGAAGGCGCTCCGACAGATACAGCAAGAGGATCTGCCCAAGCTCGATGGAGGCTCGATGCGTCGTCGTGTGCTGGGGATCATCCGCCCGACGGTCGAGTGCATCGACACGCTCACAGGTACCAAGCATGTGGGTATCCTCGCTACTGAGGGTACTGTCTCTAGTGAGAGCTATGTGGCTGAGATACACAAGCTCTACCCCGATGTGACGGTCGTCCAGGAGGCTTGCCCGCTGTGGGTGCCTATCGTGGAGACGGGCGAGAGCGATAGCCCAGGGACCGACTTCTTCGTGCGCAAGCATCTGGAGCGACTCTTGGCACAGGACGAGAAGATCGATACAATCATCCTCGGCTGCACCCACTACCCGATACTGATGCCTAAGATACAGCGCCTGCTGACTCCCTCGATCAAGGTAGTGGCTCAGGGCGAACTGGTCGCTAAGTCTCTTGAGGAGTACCTCGTACGGCACCCCGAGATGGCGGCTCAGCTCACACGTGGTGGCACGACACGATACTACACGACGGAGCAGACAGAGCGCTTCTCTCGTACGGCATCCATATTCTTTGACACACCCATATCGGTAGAGCATCTGTCTCTATCACAATACTAACGAATAACAAATAGCAAACGAATCACTATGAAGAGAATCTATCTTGTAGCACTACTCCTGCTGACCACGCTACTCTGCGTCAGCTGCGGTACTTGTAAGAATAGTAGCAAGATCAATCTAGCCTCACTCGATGGTAGCTCTTGGGAACTCACCCATATGGATGGCATCGAGATCAATGAAGACGCACTCCAGACAGCTACTATCAGCATCAGCAAAGCGAGTATCTCTGGACAAGCTGCCTGCAATAGCTATGGTGGCGAGTGTATAATGCACTCTGACGGGCGCATCAAGATCGGAGATATGATGTCTACCCTGATGGATTGTCACAATATGATGTACGAAAGTATCTTCCTAGCAGCTCTGCAGGAGGCTAAGGCCTTTCGTATGGATGGTGCGAACAGGCTCAAGCTCTACTCGACGCACGATGCTTCGGGTCAGCCTAGCCTAACCTTCAAGCGCAAGTAATCCCCCCGCCCTTCACAATATATCGCCATAGCGTAGATCCTCTCGCAGGGTCTACGCTATGGTCTTGCCTCTAATTTCTAACCTCTAACTTCTAATCTCTAACTTCTAATCTCTAACTTCTAATCTCTAACCTCTAATCTATGCGTACCCGCACTCTCTTTACCACCCTCATACTCCTCTGCTCGCTCACACTCGTTGCCCAGCAGCAGCGAGAGATTACCCTGCCCGAGGTCACCTCAGGCGCATTTGCTGCTCGTGGTGCTGGCAACGGCTTTCGCTCGCTACTCGATGGCAAGCACTACACGCTCATCAGCGATGACTACCAGCGCATTGTCAAGTATGAGTACGCTACGGGACGGGCTGTCGATACGCTTTTTGACATTGCGACCGCTCGTGAGTGCGATCTCCAAGCGATCTGGGACTACGACATAGCTCCCTCAGGACATCATATCCTGATCTACACCGACATACAGCCTATCTACAGACGCTCCTACACGCTACGAGCTACCCACTACGATGTGCGTCGCAACCTGTGTGAGCCACTCACAGAGGGTGAGATTATGATCCCCACCTTCAGTCCTGACGGGCGGATGGTCGCTTTCGTCAGAGACAATAATATATACATCAAGAAGTTTGACTTCAACTCAGAGGTGCAGGTCACGACAGATGGTAAGCGCAATGAGGTGATCAACGGATCGACCGACTGGGTCTACGAGGAGGAGTTTAGCACGACACGTCTGATGGAGTGGAGCCCCCAGAGCGACTTCCTCGCCTTCGTACGCAGTGATGAGAGTCAGGTGAAGGCTTACTCGATGCCGATCTACGGAGACGGACTCTATCCCACGGACTACGTCTATAAGTATCCGAAGGTGGGAGAGCAAAACTCAACCGTCTCACTACATCTCTACAACCTTGAGCTCAAGCGCATCGATCGGGTGGAGCTACCACTCGATGCGGACGGATACATACCCCGCATCGTCTTCACCGGCTGGGGTAGTGATCTAGCCGCTGTCACGCTCAATCGTCTGCAAAACGATCTCAAGGTGTACCGCATCAATCCGAAGAGCCGTACGCCTCGGCTCACCCTTCGTGAGCAAGACCCGCGATATATCAACAATGAGTTTATCAACTCTATGCGCTTCGTCTCCGATGGCATCGTTATGCTGAGCGAGCGTGATGGCTCTACGCAACTCTATAAGTATGGTACGAATGGAGCGCTCCAGCAGCGCCTGACGCAGGGTGATTGGGACATTATCAACTTCTACGGCTGTGACAGCGAGGGCAACGTCTACTATCAGGCTGCCGACGAGACGCCTACCCAAAGACGAGTCCTCAAGACGACCCCACGGGGCAAGACGACTGTCTTGGCGGGAGAGGCTGGCATCAATCGCGCTAGCTTCACGCAAGACTATAGTTACTTCATCAATAGCTATAGCAATGCTAAGACGCCTACCATCACGACAATCCGCACGGCAAAGGAGGGCAAGGTGATCCGTACGCTCGAAGACAATGCGCAACTGGTCGCTAAGCTCAAGGGGTATGACTACAACGACAAGGAGTTCTTTACCATTGAGGTCGCTCCTGGCCGCACGCTCCATGGCTGGATGATCCGCCCGCCACACTTTGACGCGAGCAAGCGTTACCCCACGGTAATGCATCAGTACAGTGGCCCCGACTCGCAGGAGGTGCTGGATCAGTTTTACATCGGCTGGGAGTATGCTCTGGCGCAGGCTGGCTATGTAGTCGTCTGTGTGGACGGACGTGGTACAGGTGGCCGTGGCACCGAGTGGCGCAAGTGCACCTATCGTGAGCTCGGTCTGCGCGAGAGTAGCGACCAGATAGCAGCTGCTGAGGCGCTGCCCAAGCAGTTTAGCTATATCGATGGAGAGCGGATCGCTATCTTCGGCTGGAGCTATGGCGGGTACAATGCGCTTATGTCGCTCTGCCGTGGCAAGGCGTTTCGTGCTGGTGTAGCTGTGGCTCCTGTGACCGACTGGCGCTTTTACGATACGGTTTATACAGAACGCTTTATGGCGACTCCACAGGTCAACGACAAGGGCTACGAAGCTTCCTCAGTCCTACCTATCGCGCACAACCTACATGGCGATCTGCTGGTCATTCACGGCACGGCTGATGACAATGTACATCTGCAAAACACGATGCGCCTAGCCACTGAGCTGGTCAAGGCGGACATACCCTTTGAGATGGCGACCTACACCGACAAGGATCACAGCATCTACGGAGGTAACAACAGGCAGCACCTCTACAGTCGCATTATCGAGTTCCTCGATCGTAAGCTAAAGTAACCTCTAGCGATAGAGCTGATGAAGCAACCCCACATACGTAAGCCTGAGTGGCTCAAGATCAAGCTCGGTAGCGATGTAACCTACAACGAGACGCGTGCGGTGCTGCAGCAGCATTGTCTGCACACCATCTGCACGAGCGGTCGCTGTCCTAATCAGGGTGAGTGCTGGTCACGAGGTACTGCCACCTTTATGATCGGTGGAGCGGTCTGTACACGAGCTTGTAAGTTTTGCAATACAGAGACGGGTCGTCCGCTACCGCTAGACCCTGAGGAGCCTCGTCACGTCGCTGAGAGTGTCCGTGCGTTAGGTCTCAAGCATGCGGTGGTCACTAGTGTAGACCGTGACGACCTGCCCGACAAGGGCAGTGCCCATTGGGTCGAGACGATACGACAGATACGTGAGCTGTGTCCTGGCGTTACGATCGAGGTACTGATACCAGACTTCGACGGGCAGGCAGAGCTCATTGCGCCGATCCTAGAGGAGCACCCCGAGGTGGTGGCGCACAATATGGAGACGGTGCGACGGCTCACGCCCGTGGTGCGCAGCCGAGCTACTTATGACTGTAGTCTCTCCGTCTTGGCTCAGATTGCTGAGGCGGGGCTACCCGCTAAGACGGGGCTGATGCTCGGTCTCGGCGAGACGCAGGAGGAGATCCTCGAGACGATGGACGATCTGCGTCGGATAGACTGTAGCATCCTCACGCTCGGTCAGTACCTCCAGCCCACCCGTCGCCACTATCCCGTGCAGGAGTATGTGCATCCTGACCGCTTTGCCGAGCTTCGGAAGATAGCCTTGGACAAAGGCTTCCGCCATGTGGAGAGCGGTCCTCTGGTGCGCTCCTCCTACCACGCTGAGCGCCACTTGCTCTAGCTTCACTCGGATTAGTTGCCTTGTCGTCTAAAACGAGTATCTTTGCGATATACAAGAAAACACCAAACAATAAGCATCCTATGATGAAACAAACAGTCTATGTGCTCCTAGTAGCTCTAGCCACACTCACGCTCTTCAGCTCCTGCAATAAGGAGTGCGAGCCCAACCAAAAAAAGAACGAGGCAACAACTCGCTATCTTGGGCAAGTCTCTAGCGACAAGAAGATAATGCCTATCTACCTCCCCGTACTCTCTGAGGAGCTTGCCAAAAAAGAGACCCGTGACAGCCTTATAGCTGCAAACGAGAAGTATGGCTGGGTCTTTGTCAAAGATGAGACCGAGGAGGATCACAGAATGCTCACCATGCAGGCTCCTAAAAACGACACTCGCTACACCGACAGTCGACTCATCGAGCGTCTCTTCTATCACTATAAGAAGGGAGACTTCTACTTCGACTGCTGGACCAAGCCCATCTTCAAGAAGGATATCGTCAAGGCTGCCCATGAGGGTTCAGAAGAAGACGCTAAGCTACTCAAGGATATCCTGACACTGTATGGCTTTACTGAGCAACTACAACCATCACATTACAAGAGTGGTCAGCTAAACTTCGAGGGGTACAACATGACACAGTTCCCCGAGGGTCCTATGTGGGGCTCCATCTACTGCACCCAGCTCCAGGAGTCAGTCTACTACCTAGAGATGCAGGTCGTTCAGAGAGAACCTAAATAAAACCTCACGGCAAAAACGATTTTCGAATAGGCCCTAGAACCGCCACTTAAAGACGCTCTCCTTCTAGAGTTACTCTATTGCTACTCTTCTGATAGGAGTCAGTGGCGAAGGGATCGTTTTGTAAAGCTCTCAAACAGTTTCCTCCCCTGGAAAAGTAGTTTTCCAAGGGAGGAAATTTCTTTTTCCAAGGCTGGAAAACTATCTTTCCCAAGGTTGGAAAGATGGCCTTCGCCTAGAGAAGTGTCGCTTTGATCCGACTGCAATGGTCGATCTGAACTAATGCTCTCGGGCTGTCTTGTCGGGGAGGCTCTTGGCTAGCGAGAAGAAGAACTCGAGACCTCCCGTGGGTCTGTTCTTTGCTGAGATCTCGCCACCGTGGAAGCGGATAGCATTGCGTACGATAGAGAGTCCCAGTCCTGATCCGCCCATCTCCCGACTGCGACCCTCATCGATGCGGTAGAAGCGGTCGAAGATCTTAGCCAAGCTCTCGCTCTCGGGTATGCCAGGGCCGTTGTCAGCAAAGGTGAAGTAGTAGTAGCGCTCGTCCTGCATCGTCTGATCGATCTCTATGGTGGTGCCAGTGCCAGCGTAGCGGATGCTATTCTCCGTCAGATTGGCAAAGACAGCGTAGAGTAGCGAGTGGTTAGCCTGTACGGTGGTCTGCTCGGGGATTCGATTGCAGATGGTCATCTGCGCCTTTTGTAGCTTGATCTCTAGAGCTGCTTTGACCTCCTCGACGATACTATGCGGGGTAAGCTCCTGTAGGGTGTAGAGATCGCTTGCCTCCTCCAGCTTGGTGATCATAGAGACATCGCTGATGAGCTGTGAGAGACGGATCATCTGATTGTAAGTGCGCTCGATGAAGTAGCGCTGCTTCTCCTCAGGGAGTGGCTGGTTGAGGATCGTCTCGAGGTAACCACGAGCGCAAGTGACAGGCGTGCGTAGCTCGTGGGCGATGCTATTGGTCATATCGTGCTTGAGGCGACGATCGTTTTCCTTCTTAGTTACATTGGTCAGAACGATCTCAAAGCTGTTGTCGGGGAAGAGCTGTGCGCGTACCTCTAGATGCGACCCATCCTTGTCGATGATGTATCGTGTGGAGCGCGGTGCGGCACCGGGGTGAGCCTCTTGGTCGGCTAGAAGCGTCTTAACCTGATAAAGCTCTGGGTAGTCGAGTATACGCTCATCGATGATAAAGGTGGGGGTGTCGACGAGGGTGTTGAGATTCTGTATGAAGTGGCTATTGGCATAGATAAACTGGCTCTCCGCACTAAAGAAAGAGATGCCAGCATCGGAGCTAGCGAAGTGCTGTATGAGCTTCTCGCGCTCGATCTCGTAGCGGGTGTTGCTCTCTTCGAGCATTTTAAAGATCTTCTTGAGCTGATCTCCTAGCTCTCCGATCTCACTCTTGGGGAAAGTAACAGATTCGTACTCCTCACCAGCCTGCGCCTTCGCAACAAAGTCGTGAAGCTTACGCACGGAGCGAGAGAATTGGTCGGTAAAGAAGACCACTGCTAGCAGAGCTAGACTGAAGATGGCGACGATGAGGAGGAGGAAGAAGTGATTGGAGCGAAAGTAGTTGACGTAGTCTATATGGTAGGGTATGGCTACACGGATGTAGCACCCCTGATCTCTGTACTGCTTGGCAAAGTAGTAGAAGTCCTCACCGAGTGTCTCGCTATACCGCTTGGAGGTGCCTGTGCCATTGAGGTTGGCTTGTTGTAGCTCTACGCGTGAGAGGTGATTCTCAGGGATTGCCCCTTGGGTGACGTTGTCAAAGTAGACGTCGCCCTTTAGGTTGATGATCGTAAAGCGTAGATTGTCTGGGAGGTAGGATAGGAAGTGTCCTAGAGCGTCCTGATCAGGCCAGTTGCTAAAGGCTGAGAGCGAGTCTCGCCCTTGATTTTGCGGGTTCGCTTCGTAGTCTGCTAGGTAACTATTGACACAGTCAGCGGTCTGCTCGAGGTATGACACGAGCGCTTTGGTCTTGACTTCCCTTTCGGAGGCACGCTGTACGAAGTAGATAATCCCGCCAAAGAGGATAAAGAGCAGAGCTGCGGAGATAAAGACTTTGGACTTATAGTTGTACTGACTCATAGTAGGACGGTAACGATAGGGGGGTGTTAGATAAATAGTGACTACTGCGCCTCCTCCTCGACGAGGCAATAGCCGAAGCCTGAGCGGTTGATGATCTTGATGCCGCTACCACGTAGCTTCTTGCGTATGCGGGTGATGTGTACGTCAATGGTGCGCTCCATAACGAATACATCCTCTCGCCACACACGGTCGAGGATTTCCTCACGTGAGAAGACCTTGCTGGGGTCGCGTGCTAGTAAGATGAGTATCTCGAGCTCCTTCTTAGTTAGATCGATAGGCTCACCATCGACGAAGACCTGCTTGGCATCTAGGTCGATGAGGAGCGTGCCGATCTCTATCTGACTCTCTTCGAAGTCTAGTCCTCCCTGCAGGGAACGCATAAGGATAGCTTGAACGCGCGCCTGTAGCTCTTTGATGGAGAAGGGCTTCGCCATATAGTCGTCGGCTCCGATGTTAAAGCCCGTGAGGAGGTCGTTTTCAGTCCCCTTGGCGGTGAGGAAGATGATGGGTGTCGTGAGCTTCTTATCCCGTCGTATGAGCTCAGCGAGCTTGAAGCCACTCATACCAGGCATCATCACGTCGAGGATAAGTAGGTGATACTCCTCGAGTGGCATCTTGAGCGCCTCCTCAGCATTGGCCGCTGTGGAGACTTGGTATCCCTCGCCAGCGAGGTTGAAGGTAAGTATCTCACGGAGGTCCTCCTCATCGTCTACGAGGAGTAGTCTAAACTTCTTCTTGTCCATAGTTATCTAGCTCTTGTTCGGTGGGAATCTCTGCTTTTTGACTCTTAGCGTGTAGTAGATTCTTTCCTTCGGAATGGAAGATAGCCGCCTCGGCAATGTTTGTCGCATTGTCGCCGATGCGCTCTATGTTGTAGGCTATGCTGCTGATCGCTAGTGAAGCCTGTATGGAGTCTACGTCAGGACTCTGCTCTGCGTCTAGGAGTGCCTGGGGTAGCGAGTCGTTGATCTGATAGTGTAGATCGTCTATATGTGTGTCTCGACTGATGACTCGTCGTGAGAGGTCTGAGTCTCCTGCAAAGAACGAGGTGACCGCATCGGTGACCATCTGATAGGTCTCTGAGAGCATCTCGTGTAGCGTCTCAGCGTACTGGAGGAAGAGTCCATTACTAGTCTCGATCGTACGGGTGAAGTTGGCTACATTGAGCAGTAGATCACCTATGCGCTCTAGATAGCTGGTCATATCGTGTAGGGCAAACATTCGCCTCGCCTCAGAGGCCCGAGGGGTGTAGAGTATGATCCCGTTGATGACCTCGCTCCTTATCTTGACCTCTAGGCTATCTATGATAGTCTCATTCATCTCGATGTGCTCGTAGGCATCAAGCTCTACGATCCCGCTGAGGAGCTGCTGTATGATCTCTACTTGGCGAGCGATCACTTTGTTGAGTACGTTGAAGTCTTCCTTGATCAGGACGACGTGGTGATCCATATTGGGTGACATAGGTTGTGACAGTTACGTTTTACTTGATAGGGAAGGTGAGTGTGTCTGTCTGTATGGCAGATCTAAGGTACGATGTTTTATCCGAAGTTGCCCTGTAGGTAGTCCTCGGTGCGCTGATCGCTGGGGTTGGTAAACATCTTGTCGGTGCGGTCATACTCGACTAGCTCACCGAGATACATAAACATCGAGCGGTCGGATATGCGTGCCGCCTGCCCCATATTGTGCGTTACGATGAGGATGGCTATCTCCTTCTTGAGCTCTAGGATCAGCTCCTCGATGCGATTGGTCGCTATCGGGTCTAGTGCGGAGGTAGGCTCGTCCATCAGGAGTAGCCGAGGACGCAGTGCTAAGGCACGAGCGATGCATAGTCGCTGCTGCTGTCCGCCCGAGAGGAAGGAGCCTCGCTTGTCTAGTCTATCCTTGACCTCCTCCCATAGTCCGACCGACTGCAGAGAGGTGGTGAGGATCTCTTCGCGCTGCGCCTTGGAGACCTTGATGCCGTTGAGCTTATAGCCCGCCATCACATTGTCGGCGATGCTCATCGTCGGGAAGGGGTTCGGCTGCTGGAAGACCATCCCCGCCATACGACGGACGACCATCGGGTCTTTCTCTAAGATATTCTCTCCCTGTAGTAGGATACGCCCCTCGGTACGTATACCAGGGTAAAGCTCGTGCATACGATTGATGGCACGTAGCAGGGTACTCTTGCCACAACCACTAGGACCCATGATGGCGGTGATCTCGTGATCGTAGATCTCCGCAGAGACGTTGGTCACGGCACTCTTCTCAGGAGTGTACCAGATACTTACGTTGTCTAGCTGGAGGACCACTTCGGGCGTTGTCGTCTGTATAGAGTTTGGAGTCATGCTTTGGACAAAAAAGAAGTTACTAGTAGCGTGTCCGATCGGAGATACGCTTGGCGATAAAGTTTAGAAGAAGGACCAGGAGTAGGAGAAAGAGCGAAGAGCTCCAGATCATCTCCTGAAGGTTGGGATCACTGTAAAACTCCCAGATGAGTAGTGGCACGGCCGATGAAGGGGTGTCGAGCGTCCACGATATGCGGGCACTGCCTAGAGCGGTCATAATGAGCGGTGCCGTCTCGCCGATGATACGACTCACCGCTAGCAGGATACCAGTCAGCAGACCACCCATAGCAGAGGGAAGGAGGATCTTAAGCACCATTTTGCGGTAGGAGCATCCGAGAGCGAGCGCTGACTCTTTGAAGGACTTAGGCAGTCTTGCCAGCGTCTCCTCGGTGGAGCGTATGATGAGCGGTAGCATCATAATCGCCAGAGCCACAGCACCTGCCAGAGCCGAGTAGCCTCGCATCGGCAGTACCACCCAAGCGTATACGATGATACCGATGACGATCGAGGGAGTGCCTTGTAGCAGGTCCGTGACGAAGCGCACTACATTGGCGAGGCGTGAGGATCTATTCTCCGAGAGGTAGATACCGCCTAGGAGTCCTATGGGGATAGCGATGATAGAGGCTACGAGGGTCATGATAAGGGTGCCGACGATACCATTAGCGATACCGCCTGGGAGTATCGTGCGAGAGCCTTCGATCGTGTTGGCGCGCTTGGTCATCATCGCCTCGACAGCTGTCGGTGCCGTCTTGGTAAAGAAGTCCCAGTTGATCTGCTGGTACCCCTCCAGGACGATCTTGCCGATGATGAGAAAGAGCGGTATGACGGTGATGCAGGCGAGTACGATATTGACTAGATAGACCGTGCGGTCCCAGCCCTGTCTTACTTTGAGTGATGCCATAGTCTGTTTAGGCTCGTTTCTTGTTTAGGATAATCTTCACAATGCCGTTGATGATGGCTGTGATGAGGAAGAGGACTAGAGCGATCGCTATGAGCGAACTGAGCTTGAGTCCGTGCGCCTCGTTGAACTGATTAGCGATCAGCGAAGCCATACTCTGTCCCGTGTCAAAGAGCGATGTGGGTATCTTGTCTGTGTTACCGATCAGCATCGTCACCGCCATCGTCTCACCGAGAGCTCGTCCTAGAGCGAGGATATAAGCTGCGACGATACCGCTCCGGGCATTGGGTAGGATGACCGATCCGATCACCTCCGTGCGGGTGGCGCCGAGACTGTAGGCAGCCTCCTTGAGCGACTTAGGGGTGAGCATGACAAACTCCGCCGTGAGCGACGAAGCATAGGGAATAATCATAACGGTGAGTATAAGCACAGAAGTGAGAATCCCGTAACCATTGCCCTGTGGTCCATCGATCATATCAATGAGCGGACGCAGTGTGTAGAAGCCCCATAGACCATACACGATCGAGGGGATGCCCGCCAGTAGATCTGTCAGCGAACGGATGACGCCAGCGATGCGCTTACCCTTGAAGTACTCCCCGATGAAGAGTGCTACCGGTAGCGAGAAGGGGATGCATAGGATCAAAGCTAGTATCGAGGTGACCACAGTCCCCACGATAAAGGGCAACGCTCCATACTGCTCCCGCCCAGCCGTGGGGTCCCACTCGGAGGAGCAGATGAAGCGAAAGAAGCCAAACTCACTAAAGGCCTCCATGCTGTTACTAATCAAACTGATCAGCATCGCTAGGCAGATCAGTAGCACGAGAAGCCCAGAGCTAGTGAGTAGACCGCGGAAGATCTTGTCGCCGATAGGGCGGTGTGACGCTTTACGGACGAGGGTAGACATATAGGCAGAGCTTATATTTATAAGGAGTAGGTGGGTAAGGGTAAAGAGACATCTCTCCTCCGAATAGAGAGCGGTACAGGTCGGATGCGACTCACTAACTAATCGGAGCTATCCAGACGGCACTACTGTTGAGAGGGGAGGAGAGACGTTCTTTTGGTGTGAGGAGATTGCTACAGAGACCGTAGCAGTCTCCTTTTTTTGTTTTTCTGGTGTATAGGGGGGCTACTCCTTAGGAGCGCTAGTTAGGTCTATTGGCTTACCGCCATAAGTCAGCTTAGCCAGCTGCGCCTTGGCTGCAGCGATCATCTCAGCCGATAGCGGTGCGAAGTGGATCTGTGAAGTGATAGCCTGTGCCTCATCGCTCAGCATCCAGTTGAGTAGACGAGCCGTCTCGACAGCCTCTGCCTCAGAGTGGTCATCGTACTGCATCTCCTGATAAGCGATGAGCCAGGTGAGACAGCTGATAGGATAAGCGTCTGGGTGTGACGAATTGGTGATCATCTGACGTGTGTCGGACGCTACCTCGCCAGCAGCGGCTGCAGAGATAGACTCGAGCGAGGGAAGGACGAAGTTGCCCGCCTGATTCTGTACCATAGCTGTCGGTATGTCTAGGGAGAAGCTGTACTCGCTACCTACATATCCGAGTGCACCATCGGTCTGTGCGATCACGCCAGCGACACCTGGATTGCCCTTGGCAGCCATACCTGTAGGCCACTTGAGCGACTTGCCCGTACCCACCTGTGTAGCCCAGTCGGTGCTCACCTTCGTCAGATAGTCGCTGAAGACATTCGTCGTACCACTACCATCGGAGCGGTAGACAGGCGAGATCTCCTTGTCGGGGAGCTTTTGGTCGGGGTTGATCGCAGCGATAGCGGGGTCGTTCCAGCGCGTTATCTTACCTAGATAAATGTCGGCTATAATCTCTCCTGTGAGGTTTAGCTGTGAGATCTCTGCACAGTTGTAAGCGATGACAACAGCTCCCATACAGGTCGGTATGTGAACCACCGGACGAGGCATCTCGGCCATCTCCTCATCAGATAGAAAAGCATCGGTAGCGGCAAAGTGTACTACTTCGTCCTTGAGGCTACGGATACCACCACCGCTGCCTACGGCACCATAATTAATATGTATACCTGACTGCGCCTCATAAGCTTTGAACGCCTCGGTATAGTAGGGTAGTGGGAAGGTTGCTCCTGCAGCATCTAGCTCGGTCACCTGACCACCTTTGCCAGAGCAGCTGGCAGTCATAAGGGCGATGGCGATGAGGGCTAAAGCTTTGAGTGTACTCTTATTCATAGTTCTATTAGTAAGTTAGTTGTCTATCTTAATGGGAGGTCCTTTCCGATCGTGTCGGGGGGAGCCTTCCTTTTCGTTTGCAATATTACGGCCAATGGATTATTCCTCTGTAACGAAAATGTTACAGAGCGGTGAAGATGTTAAGCGGTCAGGTGTTTTGGCATTAGATCAAGTGCTTTTGGCATTAGAAAAGGTCGCCCCCCACGTGGGGAATCTCAAATATCCACGTGGAAAAAGAAAATCCTCCACGTAGGCGAGAAATGAAACTTCGGAGGAATCAAATGAAACTTCGGAGGAAATGATTCGCCTCCACGTGGAGAATAAAAAATAACCACGTGGAGATTTGACGTTTTCCACGTGGGTGTGCTCACGACTAGCCCTTGCAGGGGGGGGGGATTCGTAAGAGTTGCGAGATCTAGCTCTTTATGCCCTATTTAGGACGCATTTAATGGACGATAATGCTGACGAGTGGGTAGGGACGCTTGCGGTCGGGGTGGTGTAGCTCCACGAAGAGGATCGCTCTCGTGGTAGGTGTCGCAGGCAAGAACTCTGCGAGGCTCTGCCGCTCTACGATGGCTCGGCAGAGGGTCTCGGTACTAGCGTGGTCATACTGCGCCAGCCGATAGCCCGCCACTGCGTACAGCGTGGCGGTGCAGCGGGTCTCACCATCTGAGATCTCTTGGAGGACCAGTCGGGCGAGTTGCGGTAGCGATAGGAGCGTGCGTCGCTTAGGTAGATCGAGACTTTCGTCAGAAATGGTGGTGCGCCCGTAGACACTGTTTTGCCGTCCTGGCGTACCGTAGTTAGCCCACGCCTCAGCAGCCGTCCAGTTGCTCAAGTCTTGCGACTGCTTGTCAGGGATGATGCGCTCCTGAGCTACGCCTTGGACCTTTTGCAGAGCCTTGGGAAAGGTCTTGATATCGTAGTAAACCTCCTCGACGATACTGTCATTTGCCAAGAGGACGAGCCGTATAGCGCACTCGCTATCAGGGAGTTGAGGCATATCGGGGAAGAGGAGCAAGCTGTCGGGCTTGGCATAGTACAAACGCTCGAGCGGATGCGTGCTGGGAGTGAGTGCCAGGTAGCCTCGTGGAGGGATGCCACCCGTGGGGTGGGGTGGGAGCGGATAGACCTTGGAGGGGTGACCCGAGCGTGCGATGACCAGTCCGAAGTGGTCCGTATTGACCGTGGTGTCGTTGGGGTTGTAGAGCTCGATGTACTCGGAGCCGTCGACCGTAGGACGAGCCATAATCTCGGTGATGTAGAGCGGTAGGGGAGCTTCGCGGTGGGTCGTGTCACTAGGCGAATCGCCTGCGGGTTGTATGCTATTGCGCTGCCCTGGGGTAGCGAAGTGCGCCTGCGGGGAGGCTGCACCCCAATACTCGTGGCTCTTGTCGCCCGAGGGGGAGAAGTATCGCTCGAGGGCTACGCCTCGCTGGTTTCGCCGCTGACCAAGGAGGGCAGGATCGTAGCGAAAGGTCTCCACAACCGTTGAGTCGGCATGGCGGAGCAGCTCGATGGTAAAGCCCTTGTTGGCAAGCTGTGGCAGCGTCTCGCTCTGAGTGAGACTATCACGAGGCGCTTCATAGAAAGCGGTGATCCCCTCTACCGAAGTGGTAAAGGCGTGGTACCCTCCCGCAGGGATCAGGCAGGGACGACTGCTCAGCGGGTACCAGGTGGACACCTTGCCCTGTCGCCACACACCGACCGAGTAACCACAGGCATCGAGCGTTTGACCCGTGGGGTTGTGCAGCTCGATATACTCAGAGGCACCCGAGAGCGGATTGCCCATAAACTCGCTGAAGGTGAGCGCCAAGCTGTCTGGACGAGGTTGTGGCTGGTCATACTCGATGGCTATCCTGTAGATCGCATTCTCGACCCGAGAGGCACTGGAAGTCCGTACCCCACGAAAGGAGAGTGCATACTCTCCCGCAGGGATTGCTGCTTCACTCCTTATATAGATGCTCTTGCCCTCGGTAGAGGTGGCGAGCTTGCCCCACGAGGGAGCCACTGCGATGGTTGCCTCCGAGAGGTCGGCCGGCTCAGCGCAGAGCATCTCGACCGTGTGCGGATCTCTCTGACGAAACTCTTTGTAAAACTGGCTCGCTGGTATCACGTTGCGCTCACGAGTCAACTCCTCAGGAGAGACTAGTGCGGGGTAAACGTCGAGGAACTCTAGCGAACTGAGCTTCGCACGAGTCTTGCTGTACTCGCAAGCGAAGAGGCACGAAAACTGCTTGTACTTGCTAGGTGCCGAGGGTGTATCGCCTGCACTTCCCACATACTTGTAGAGATCACTCGCTTGGTGTCGCACCCACATCGACCAGCGCGCCTCAGCTGTTGGATCATACTGAATGACAAAGTCAACGACTCCGCCATTTTGGCGCATTGCGTCAAAGTAGTTGTAGGCTAAGAGTTCGTTGGTCGAGATAATCTTCACCCGACCATTGCTTTCTAGCGAAAGGTTACACTCAGAGAGGCGCAAGTATTGATTGTCCTTCATACTGAGCACCACATAGTTGAAGGTGCCGTCGCCGGTGGCTTCGTAGCAGTAGAGGAGGAGCTTAACGTTGTTGCCCTTGGTCGGGGTGTAGTCTAACTGTACCTTGCTATGCCAGGTCATCTGCTTGCTGAGGGGAACGCTCGCCTTGATGTAGGCGTAGTTGGTCGTGCTACTAGGCTTGCTGTCGTTGAGCTGTAGCCCTCTGATGGGATCGCAGCGAAACTTGTCGAGCGTTCCCTGCCATACGGAGGATGCAAGCGAGACACTATCGGCAAAGTGCGCCTGCCACTGTCCCACGACGGGCCAACTGCAGAGCAATCCTAAGATGAGAGCGAACCAAGTGTAGCGAAAGCGCATAGCTTCTCTCTTTTAGCTAGTTAGCTGGTGTAATGCCATCACGCTTGAGCATTGCTGTGAGCGTAGGTTTGCGCCCTCTGAAGCGTACATAGAGCTCCATCGGGTCTAGCTCGTCACCCCGTTCCAAGATCTGATGACGGAAGTCGGTAGCGACTGTCGGAGAGAAGATACCCTCCTCGCTAAATCGCTCGAAAGCGTCCGTGGCGAGCATCTCGCTCCACTTGTATCCGTAGTAACCGGCGGCATAGCCTCCAGCGAAGATGTGACTGAAGGCTGTGGCGACGATATGCTTCGGGTGCTGCGGGTCACGCTCCCTGTCGCGCAGGGTGGTGCCTCGGAGGGTTTCCCGCTCGTAGGTGTAGAGGTCGTCGGGCAGGCTTTCGCCCTCGGCCAAGGTGTGGTAAGCCATATCCAGCTTGCCAAAGATCACCTGTCTGATGGTGCTGTAACCGACGGGGTACTGGGTCGCTTGGATCGCTTTGTTGAGGAGCTTTGCGGGGAGCGGTTCGCCCGTCTGGTAGTGCTTAGAGAGCAACTCGGTGACCACCTCGGGCTGGAGGAGATAGTTTTCCATAAACTGGCTCGGCAGCTCCACAAAGTCACGCTCCACATTGGTCCCCGACATAGAGCTGTAGCGCGTCTGCGTGAGCAAGCCGTGGAGCGAGTGCCCGAACTCGTGAAGGAGCGTGTGCACCTCCGAGAGGGTGAGCATAGCCTCCTTGCCAGCTGTCGGCGGGGTGAAGTTCATCACGAGGAGGATATGCGGGCGCTGGGCGGGCGTCCACTCCCGTAGGCTGTTCATCCAGGCACCGCTGCGCTTGCCCTTGCGGGGGAAGAAGTCGAGGTAGAGCAGTCCGAGATGCGACCCGTCACGGTCTAGCACTTGGTAGGGACGCACATCGGGGTGGTAGACGGAGACCTCCTCAGCGGGTGCGAAGGTGATGCCGTAGAGCCGTGTGGCAATGGCAAAGACGCCCGAGATGACCTGCGAGAGCGGGAAGTAGGGACGTAGCTCCTCCTCCTTGACCCCAAAGGTTTGCTCGCTGTGCCGCTCCATATAATAGGAGAGGTCCCACGACTCTAGCTCGAAGCCCGCCTCACGATCTAGCTCGTCTAGTTCATCGAGTGCGGTCTGTCGGTAATACTTCGTCAGGTCATTGAGGAGCTGATCTACCTGCTCGGGAGTGTTGCACATACGATGCTTGAGGCGGTAGGTCGCATAGTTGGGATGTCCGAGTAGTCGTGCCAGCTCGCCACGGAGTGTAGCTATCTGGCGAACAATCTGCCGATTGTTTTGCTCGTTGTCACGATTGCCCACGCTGCCCCGACCTAAGTACATTTTGTAGCGTAGCTCTCTGTCGGCACAATGCTTCATAATGGCACCCACATGCGGAGCCGACAGGTCAAAGAGATAGCCCTCGCCATGCGCCTCAGAGGCGGTGCGTGCCTTCTCCTGAGCATCGTCTAGGATCTGCTGAGGCAAGCCACGTAGCCGGTCGCTTTCGTCAGCAGGCACGAAGAGCGTCCAGGACTCCTCGTCGCAAAGTTTGTTTTGCGCAAAGCGTGTGGTCAACTGACTGAGCTGCTCATTGATCTCTCTAAAACGCTCCCGCTCGGCACCAACGAGCAGAGCACCATTGTCTGCAAAGCCCTCGTAGCTCTCGGTCAGGAGGCGCAGGTCTATCTCGTCTAGGTTCAGCTCCTCGCGCTGCTCATAGACGGAGCGAATGCGGGCGAAGAGGGTTTCGTTGAGCAGTGTATCAGTCGATAGCTTGCTGAGCCAGTCCGAGAAAGTCTCCGAGAGCTGCATCATCTCGGGGCAAGAGTAGGCGGAGAGCAAATTGTAAAAGGCTGCTGTGACCGCCTCCAGAGCCTCTCCACTCTCCTCGAAGCGGCGAATCGTATTGTCAAAGGTGGCTGGCTCATGCTGTGCTGTGATCGCATCGATCTCCGCACGATGCAGTGTGATCGCCTCCTGCATGGCCGTGCGGAAGGTCTCCATCGTCTGCTCTATGGCGGTGGCGGAGGAAAGGTCGAAGAACTGATCAAAGGGGAAGCTCCCATACGGTGTCTCGGGAGCGGTAAAGAGTTTGCTTAGCAGTGCTGTCGCCTGAGGCGTGTTTGCGGTCATATATATAAGGAGTCGGGTAGGGTTGGATTGGTTCGGTTTATTTAGCCAGCTGATCCTCCAGCTGAGCTATCTTCTTGTTTTGGTTTTCGATGGTCTGCAGGAGCGCGCTGAGCTCTTCATTACCCATAGAGGTGGGGTACTCGGCAGAGACACGGAGGAGAAAGTCGCTCAGGACGTTCATATAGTTGGTAAAAGCAGCGTAAGGCGTCTCATAGGGAGAGAAAGCTCCTGGTCCGCCCAACTTAGTGGTCATATAGAAGAGGTGATCGGAGCCTTGCAAGTTGATCCAGTCCTCCAGGAGTCGCTGGTCTCGTGAGAGACGTATGCGCTCGCCCCACTCCTCGAGCTTCTGTATGACAGATTGCTGCAGCTCATTGCCTGTCCATAGCGAGGTGTCTCGCTCTTCGCCCATACGGCTCACTGGATAGGTCGCCTGTATCGTGTCTTGCGGGGTGCAGTGCGTGGCAATCTCTTGAGGCGTGGTAAAGGTGAAGCCTCGCTTAGAACCCTGCTCGGGAAGAGCTCGGAAGAACTCAAAGATGCCAGTCTCACGGCTCCATACCGATCCGAGCGTCTCCAGTGGTAGAGAGACCAAAGCATAGTCGCCCTGCTCAGCCTCCAGTGTCGCAAAGAACCGCTCCGTCGTGTAGGGGTAGAGCGGACTGTCGTACCGTGCGAAGTCGTGAGCGATCGCATCGGAGAGCGCAGCGTGACGCATCAGGAGCGCTACGCCATCGGTCGTAGCGTTGTACAGGTAGTTAGGACTCTTCCACGCTAAGAGGTGCTTGGCGCCCTCGGTGATGATCGCTTTGTACCCTTGGCGATGTGCTATCTGTGCGATGCGGTCGCTGTAGATCAGCTCTGGATTGGAGAGCGTCACGGGAGCGACACCTAGGAGCGAACTGATACGGGTGCGGTACATACGCAGTTGGTTCGCATACTCCTCCTCATCGTACAGCCCGCAGAGTCCGTGTGAGATCGGCTCGCCGAGTATCTCGATGCGTCTGCTTTGGACTAGTCGCTTGAGCAGCTGGATCATGTCCGGCGTGTGCAGCTCCATCTGCGTCAGTACCGAGCCTGAGAGCGTGAGAGCAACTCTAAAGTCGGGATGCGCTTCGATCAATTGCTCGATCAGTTCGAGTGCTGGTCTATAGGAGCGGTCTACCACTTGACGCAGTATCTCTTCATTGGCAAAGTCATCGTAATAGTAGTGGTCGCTACCGATATTGAAGAATGGGTAGTTCTTGAGCCTAAACGGTTGGTGTAGGTAGAAGTGAAGTATAATCTGTATCATAGGAAGGTGGAGAAGTCGTTTGTCAAAGGGGGGTTATACAAGTCGGTCATAGATAGCTCTGAGGCGCAGTCCAGCTTTGCTCCAGACGATGTTGTTGACCTCCTCGAGTCCCTTCTGCTTGAGATGCTCGTGGAGCGTCGGATAGGAGACGAGGGCGTGCATAGCGTCGGCCATAGCGTCTACGTCCCAGTAGTCGGTCTTGATTGCGTAGCGCAGGATCTCGGCACAGCCACTCTGCTTGGATATAATACTCGGCACTCCACACTGCATAGCCTCTAGCGGCGAGATGCCAAAAGGCTCCGACACCGAGGGCATCACGTAGACATCGCTCGAGCGAAGCATCTCATACACCTGCTGCCCTCGTAGAAAGCCCGTGAAGTGAAAGCGGTCGGCTATACGTTTGCGAGCCACGAGGTCGATCATCTTGTCCATCATATCGCCATTGCCCGCCATCACAAAGCGGATACCGTCGGTATGCTGTAACACTTTGTGAGCAGCCTCGACGAAGTACTCAGGTCCCTTTTGCATCGTGATACGCCCCAGGAAGGTAATCACTTTGTCGCCTGTATGCTGCTTATTGGGCAGGGCTAATAGCTCAGGACTAAGCGGCTCGACAGCGTTGTGAACGGTAAAGACCTTGTCGGGGCTTTGACCATACTTGTCGATGACAGTTCGTCGGGTCAGGTTGCTCACACAGACGATAGCGTCTGCGTAGTCCATCCCTTGCCGCTCGATCGCATAGACCTGCGGATTGACATTGCCACGACTGCGGTCGAAGTCGGTCGCATGCACATGGATCACCAGCGGCTTTCCTGTCACCATCTTCGTATGAATCCCCGCAGGGTAGGTGAGCCAGTCGTGCGAGTGAATGATATCGCACGGCACTGTCCGCGCTATGACGCCTGCCACGATCGAGTAGTTGTTGATCTCCTCCAGCAGATTGTCGGGGTAAGCTCCGCTAAACTCCAGACAGCCCAAGTCGTTGGGGCAGCGATAGCGAAAGTCATCGTAGATATGCTCTCTAGCAGCCTGGTAGTAGTTCACCTCCGCCTCATTGTGTAGCCGTGAGCGGAGGTATTCGGCACTATGGTTATGGTAAACGATCGGCGTGCGGTCGGCGCCAACCAGCGTAATGTGCGAAGTATCCTCATCGCCATACAGTTTAGGCACGACAAAGGTTATATCCATATCGCTCTGCTCGGCCATACCATTGGTCAAGCCGTAGCTAGCCGTGCCTAGCCCGCCTGAAATGTGTGGGGGAAACTCCCACCCGTACATCAATACTCTCATCTTGTAGGACGCTCTTCGTTGCTGGTTGTATAGTATAGGTAGTTAGCCAAAGGGGTCTCCTCACTGTTGTACCGCTCGAGGGTCACCAAGGCGCGCAAGACCTCCGCACAGCTCATCGCAAAGGAGATGCCGCCGTGACTGTCGTAGGGTGGGTTGCCATCGTACAGCTCGCTCAGTGTCGAGATACCGTGATGCTGTAGCTCATCCTGTATATCCCCGAGCAGGCGCGCTAGGTGAGTCACACCGCTACGACCATATATCTTGAGGTAGGCATCCGTGTAGGCACCTAGTAGCCACGGCCAAGCGGAGCCGTTGTAGTAAGCATGCTCCCGCTGCTCTTGAAGTCCGCTGCACTGCTCCACATAGCCCTCACTGCGGGGGCTCAGCGAGCGAATCCCCTTTGGCGTGAGTAGCTCAGAGGTCACAATCTCTAGTACTTGTCGCTGCTCGGCACGACTCAGCGGACAGAACGGCAGCGAGATAGCTATCAGCATATCGGGACGGACAGCCCGCTCCCGATAGCCCTCCTTGGTCACGTAGTCATATAGGTAGCCATAGGGATTGACAAAGGTCTGTTCGAAAGCAGGTCCCAAGCGCTCGATCACGTTCGCCAGCTCCTCGGGAAAGCTCTCTGCGCCACGAGCCTCACGGTAGAAGCAGAGCGCATTGTACCACAAGCCGTTCACCTCCACCAGATAGCCCCGTCGTGGCACGACCGCTTGCCCCGCTATCGTTGAGTCCATCCAGGTGACTGGAGGCGTGCCACTGCCCTCGGCATAGAGCAGTCCATTAGGCTTGATGCGCAGTATCGGGTGGCGGTCGCTCAGGTAGTAGTCGATGATACGCTCTACTACGTCTAGATAGTAAGAGCGGTGGCTATCGTTCGGATACTCCGCAAGGAAGAGCTGTATGGCACGTATCGCCCAAAGCCCCACGTCGGGGTCGCGCACCCCCTCCATATCTAGCGGAAGTGCTATCTGCTTGATGAAGCTGATGCTACTTCGTATGAAGGTACTCATCACATTGTGAAAGCGCTCTGGGTGATCGCTGTAGATCGAACAACCAGGCAAAGCAACCATTTCGTCTCTCGCTCGCACGCCATACCAAGGGAAGCCCGCTAAGATATAGTGTCGATTGGAGACCGGCTTATAGTAAAACTGGCTACAAGCGTTGCGCAGACAGCTCTGCAGATCCACCCGCGCCTTGCGGTGCGCCACCTCTGAGTCAAAGAGCGCTGGCAGTGTGCTCACATCTACCTCCTCTAGCTGTGCGGTGAAGTAGACCGACTCACCATTGCGCAGATCCATCTCGAAGTAGCCTGGCGAATAAAGATCTTCACAGCTTTCGTACCCTCGTATCTGCTCCTTAGGGTAGTGCAGATTCTTGATCCAGTAGCCCTCATCGACCCAATGCGAGGGGGCATCCACCTGCATATATAAATCGGGGTAACCCTCATAGAGACAGGTACGCACACCTGTCGTGCCGACAGGGTAGACGGTCGTTTCGGCAGTCTCGTTCTTATGTGATAGGAGAATCACGTCTCTAAAGGCGACCACAGGGCGCAACCGCAGAGTGGTCTCGCTGTGGCTCTCGAGGAGCGTATACTTGATAATCACCTGGTTCTTGTAGTGGCAGAAGATCGACTCCCGCTGTAGGACCACCCCGCCCACACGGTATATCGTGCGGGGCATCTTGTCTATGTTGTACTCTCGTATGTACTTGTGACCATTGGGATAGACCGTGCCATCGCCGTAGAGATGCACCCCAAGGTTAAACTCCGCCCCATGCTGTATCACCGTAGCGTCTAGCGAGGAGAGGAGGATATGGTTGTGACGGCTCAGATGAGGCAGTGGCACCACGAGGAGACCGTGATACTTGCGCGTGTTGCACCCCACGAGGGTCGTACAGTTGAAGGCGCCACCACGATTGGAGCGTATATGCTCCAACTGTAGCGAGCGGTCTAGATTAGAGAGTGTCGTGCGGTCAAACTTGAGATAACTCATAGATAGTAAATTACTTGGGAGTCATAATGCGAGCGCTCCTCAACGCACGCTAGAGACAAGCGTAGTCTAGCGAGGTGACGAGCGGTCTAGAGGATAGTCCTCTCTGCGTTGCTAAGATACGAATTAACCGCTGAACGGAGGTTAACTTCCCGCTAAACGAACAGTTCCCTACCGATGAAACTGGAGTTTCCTAGGTATGAAACTAGAGTTCCCTCTGTATGAAACTGGAGTTTCACCCGTATGGAACTGGAGTGCCAATAGTGGTTGGCACTGTAGTTTCACCCAAGTGGTACTAATAGTTAGCTCAAAAAAAAGACTAGGAGGCGAACCACCTAGTCAGAGATATGGAGTAATAGATTGTTAGGATTAGAACCACTTGTCGATCTCCTCGGAGGTGAGCGAGACCATGATGGAGCGTCCGAGCGGGTCGAACTGCGAGTTGGGCGTCAGGAAGAGGTCGGAGATAATCTGACTGGGCTGCGTAGTGCGTGCGTGGAGTGTGTGGCGTACCAGTTCGCTGGCTTGGCGCAGGGCTTCGCTGGAGAGGAAGAGCTGCGCTAGCTGCACCTCCTGAGATAGCTCTGCATCGATCTCTTCTCGCTCTAGCTGATCGAGGTATTCGCCGAGCGTCTTGGTGATCATATCGGCGACACCGATGGGGCGGAGTGGCTTGGGGACAGAGGTGATGAGGTAGACATTGTCGTCCGTGTCTGTGCCTGCGGATGCTTCTTGCGGCGTGATCTCGAAGCCGATCTGTCGCAAGCTTTCGACCAACTCGTGATGCATTGGGTAGATTTCACTGGGTAGCGATAGCTCCTCGGCAAAGAGTAGTGGCTGCGCCTGATCGGGCTCGAGTGTGAGTGTGGCTATCTGCTGCTCGTAGTAGATGCGTAGCAGTGCGCGGTCGATTTGTATGACCGCAAGGCGGTCGCTCATCGTGGTAAAGAGGTAGCGCTCCTGAAAGGTGTAGACCAAGTTGGTGCTATTGGTAGCAGGCTGAGGGGAGCTAGCGGAGACCATAAAGAGTGGATCCACCGCTGTGGAGGCTGCTCCCGTGTGTTGGCTTGCGGGAAGCGTTGACTCACCTCGTCGCTGCTGGAAGTCGTCGATAAAGCTTTCCCAATGAGCGGGTGAGCCACTACTCACCGGAGAGAGTGGGTCGAGGGGTTGCTCATCGTCCGTAGAGATCAGCTTAAAGGGATTGTACTCAGGGTCTATCTGTACGGGCGGTGGCTGGAGCGTCGTCTGGCTCTGTCGTGTGGCATCGTAGGCTGGGATCTCGATGAGTTGGTCTGTGCTAAAGGTGATGGCGGGCATGGCACTGGTGGTGCTGAGGTGCTCACGTAGCACCACCATAAGGAGCTTGAAGATAGCCTGCTCATCGAGGAACTTGATCTCCGTCTTGGTCGGATGTATATTGACATCGATGCGACTAGGGTCTACCTGAAAGTAGATGAAGTAGTTGGGCTGGCTACCTGGCGCGACGAGGTCCTCAAAGACGTTCATGACCGCACGGTGGAAGTAGGGGTGCTTCATATAGCGTCCATTGACAAAGAAGAACTGCTGGGCGCCTCTGCGCTTAGCATCGCGTGGCAGGGTGATGAAGCCCGAGACGTTGGCTAGAGGACCTTGGTACTCGATCGGGATGAGCTGCTTGGAGTAGCTCTTGCCTAGTAGGTCTACGATGCGATGCTGGAGGTCGCTCTTGGGGAGGTTGCGTATGAGCTTGCCCTCGGAGTAGAGGGTGAAGGCAATCTCGGGGTAGACTAGTGCGATGCGCTCGAACTGGCGGTAGATGTGTCGTAGCTCTGTCTCGGAGCCTTTGAGGAAGCGCCGCCGTGCGGGGACGTTGTAAAAGAGATTCTTTACCGTGATAGAGGTGCCCACCTCGGCAACGGTGGGGGAGGAGCTGATGACCTCGGAGCCGTTGATCAAGAGCTTGTAGCCTATATCGCTGTCGGCCTGTCGTGTGACTAGCTCGATCTGAGCTACCGCCACGATAGAGGCAAGCGCCTCGCCACGAAAGCCCATAGAGCGGAGCGTGAAGAGGTCGTCGACGGAGGATATCTTGCTGGTGGCGTGGCGCTCGAAGGCCATACGAGCATCTAGCGGACTCATACCGACACCGTCATCGATGATGCGCATAAGCTCTTTGCCCGCATCTTGTAGCTCGATGGTTATCTGCGTGGCATGGGCATCGATGGCGTTTTCGACCAACTCTTTGAGCATAGAGGCTGGTCGCTGGATTACTTCACCAGCGGCTATCTGATTGGCGATGCTATCGGGGAGAAGATGTATGATTTCGCTCATAGGAAGGAGAAAAGGGGACCCTGTCTATAGTATAGTACCCAGACGATGAAGCCTAAGAGGATGAGTGTCAGGATAGAGCGCAAGATGATGCCCGAGCGGGCGTAGTTGTCTATGCCTCGGTCTCTCTGCTTCTTGAGATGACGTGTGCCTCCGTAGAGACTCTCCGAGAGACTCTCACGAAACGCTTCACCAGAGCCATAGTCAGCCTCTACTTGCTTGTCGTGGGCTTTGTTGTTGCTGTCGGTGTGAGCTTCGGTATCGGAGCCTTCGGCAGCTTCGAGCTCTCGTCTGATCTGCTCGATGCGTCGCTGGAGTTGCTCCTTCTTGGGATCCCAATAGATGGGTTGATGTCGGAAGGTGCGGGGTTGTCGTGGTCTAAATATGAGTCCCATGAGTATAGTGGTAAAAGGTGTAGATAGCTCTGTAGCGAGTCTGCAAGAGTCTGTACGGAGCTGCTGTCGCTCTCTAGCGGGCGACGTATGTAGATGGAGAGAGGTGTCTCGACTACGACAGTCGTGTCGGGGGCTACCATCGACTGAACGTCTGCTGGCTTAGGCTTCTCGATGGCTTGCTGGTACTCCTTGTAGAAGGTTTGCCAAGCAACTAGTCCGTCGAAGCCTTGGCTCATCTTACTATTTTGATCCTGCAGGGTGGCGAGCGAGTCGGTAGACTGTAACGGAGCTGTGCGGTCGGGGATGACATCTTCGGGTGTGAGCGGACGCTGGTCGCCATGCCACTCAGCACCGCTCATCTGACGCAGTGCATCGGTGAGGTCTTGGATCGGGTGGATCGTCCCCTCAGCCTTGCCATGCCAAAAGATGCGGTCGAGCTTGTCATCGGCAATGTAGACGTCCATCTGCGGGTTCCTCACCTGAGCGAGGGCGTAGTAATGCTTCGTCTTCTCCTGCTGCAGGTAGTAGCGTGACTCTACATTGGAGCGGTAGAAAGCGTGGTCGAGCGTGCCTTCGCGAAAGTAAGCTTGGATCGTATCTGCCTTGACACGATCCTGCTTGATGTCATCGATCCAGCGAACGGTCGAGGCATTGGGCCAAGCGAAGGCATAGTCGATTGTGTCGTTAGCTAGGTGGGCATAGATGGTATCGCCCTTGAGCTGTGTGGAGTCGTTCCACAAGATGGGACTGCCAAAGAGCTTGATGAGCGAGTCCACGGAGAAATAGTGTATGGAGTCGCCGATGGCCTGTATATCCTTGCGGTAAAGGCGCACATCGTGGTACCCTTTGGTGTACTTAACTTCTAGCGAGTCGGTAGTGCCTGAGAGCGGAGGTAGATTGCGCTTGATGCCCTCCATAATCTCGGCAGACATATATAAGGTGTCCTCCTCGGAGTAGTCCATAACGTAGGCTCGTCCTGTGGCGTAGACATAGCCGTTTGCCTCGTCCATATAGCCGTAGTCGCCGAAGTAGGTTACCTTGTCCTCTTGGTTGTCGATCACTACATCGTAGTAGGCTTGGCTGATCTGTCTCTTCTTATCATAGAGTATCGAGTCGCCCGTCATGGTGCCATTGGGGTGCGTGATGAGCGAGCGATCGAGGAGGATACTATGCTCGGTGTCTGTATTGTAAAAGCCACGATCAGTCTCGATCGTGACTGAGTCTTTGGTCTCTATGAGAGTGGGGCTGACGATGCGACAGATCGAGGTCTTCGTATTGTAGTGCAGTATATCGGTGTCGAGGGTAAAGCGGTCGTTCTCTAGGTGCACATCATTCTGAAAGAGCGCTTCGTCAGAACTGGTGTTGTACTCACCATAGATAGATGTGAGCGTATTGACCGAGTCGGCAAGGGTACCGAAATTGTCGTAGTAAGCGACCTTTTGGTTGCGATCGTAGAAGAGTCTCTCGGTGAAGAGTGTCGTAACGTCCTTTGTCAATATCACATTATCGTGCAGCTCTGCCAAAGCGGTCATACCATCGTATAGCATCTCTCCAGCAGTGACCGAGATCGAGTCTCCCTCTAATATTTGCACATGACCGAACGCATCAAAGGAGTTGCTCTTCTCATTGAGGTTGGCACTGTCGCAAGTCATAATCCAGCTACCATGCCTGAGACGCACATTGCCCGTTAGGATGACAATGTCAGGGTGTATGTCCTGGTCGTGGCTGAGTACATCGGCATGATCTAGGATGATGAGTCGCTTGCCTCCCACCATAGCAGGGGGAGGTGCTGGAGCGTTCGCTATATGAGACGAAGGGTGTAATGTCGCCGACCCGCCCCATAGTGGCAGCCCCACAAAGAGTAGCACAGCGACCGCTAGCAACCCGCTGAGGGTGAGTAGTAGTCGCCGTGTAGTGGTCACTTCGCTAGGCTGATGGGGCATAGACTCTATAATCTAATGAGCCGAGATGTGGGTAGGCTATCATCTTCCCTGAGGAAGCGTAGGTACTACTTCTTGATCCAACCTGGATACTTGAAGTCGCACTGCTGATAGTCAGGACTGATGCGTATATAAGTACTCTTCTGGTGCTGAACGATCCACTTGTCTAGCTCTTTCTGCTTCTTGTCCTGCAGAGCTAGTTGCTTGATGAGCTGAAAGTCGGTAGCCATATCAGCACGGTGACCAGAGACACGCTGCTTGAGCTTGAGGAGTACTACCTGCGTGTTGCCGTTTGCATCTTGAGATACAAAGGCTGGAGAGACGTCACCCACCTGCATCTTGTCTACATAAGAGGCGAAGTCTTGCTGTAGCTCGGACATAGTAAAGAGTGCCGTACCGTAGCGGTCGCTCTCGTAGTCTTCGTTGAGGAGGAGACCATAGTTGTTTTTCGTCTCGTCGACATTACTGCATAGGACGACCGCCTCGTCAAAGGAGGTCTTGCCATTGCGTATCTGCACAGCGACAGAGTCCGCTTTGTTGACAGCTTGCTGGAGTTTGTCAGGAGCAACGCTCGGCTTGAGGAGTATGTGGCGGAAATTGATTGTGTTGTCACGCTTCTCGATAAGCTGTACGATGTGATAGCCTGTGGCGGTGCGTATGATAGGAGAGACCTGCTTGGTGTCGGTCAATGAGAAGACAACCTGAGCAAACTCAGGCTCTAGGGAGCTGCGAGCTACGAAGCCATACTCACCACCACGAAGAGAGGTGCGAGAGTCTTGAGAGTAGAGTCGAGCGATCGTAGAGAAGTCACGACGCCCAGCGACTATGTCGTCGGAATAACCTCTGAGTTGCTCTTTGATCTGGTCAACAGCAGCTAACTCGATGTCTGGAGTGATCCGAAGTGCTTGTACCTCGACGACATCTGGTATGTATGGCAAGCTGTCTTGTGGTATCTGAGCGTAGTAAGAGCGGATCTCTGTAGGGGTTACCGCCACTCCCTGGATGATCTTCTGCTGCATCTGGCGGACGATCTCATTATTGACCGCCATAATGCGCTGCTGCTCACGAATGCTGGAGTAGGGACGATTGAAGTACTCCTCAAGACGCTCACGGGAGCCGATCTGCTGAACGAGGCTCTCCATAAAGTTGTCTACAAATCGGTCTACCTTAGTATTATCTACTGAGATACTATCAATCTTAGCTTGGTTGAGGAAGAGCATTTGGACAGCAAGTTGCTCCGTAAGGTAGCAGTCAGGGTTTCCCTCGAGAGGCATCCCCTGAGAGCGCATATAGAGCTTTTGGTTTTCTATCTCAGACTTGAGGATAGGCTCATCGCCCACGGTCCATATAACTTCATCGACGACAGATCCTGCGGAAGTCTTTTGCTGTGGTGTCTGAGCCGTCAGAGAGAGGCTGGTCAGCAAAGACAATAGTATGGATGCTATCATCCAGCGTGCGGGTGATGTAGATGATCTATAGATAGACATAAGAGTTGTATTGCTAATGTGGTCTTATTGGTTGCAGGAGAAGATGAGCATAGCGAGTCGTAACTCTGGCTCACTGTAGAAGTCTTCGTATTCGCTGATGAGGTCGTCTAGCGTGCACCCAGGGTGCTCCTCTAGATACTCTTTCAGCTCGTCATAGCTATCCTCGCCTAGCTCGGAGGCTATGAGGTAGTTCAGCTTGACCTTGGTACCAGACTTGACGATACGCTCCAGCTCAGTGAGTAGATCATCGGTGCTGATAGAGTGCGAGATAGCTATATCCTCGAGGATTACCTGACGGTCTAGTTGCTGTACGATAGAGATATGCTGCTTGGTATTGTTAGGCAGTGTGCGGATCTTGTAGTCCTCGGGTCGCTCGATCTCATACTCCTCGACATAGTTACGTATGACACGGACGAACTCCTCTCCATATCGGTCAGCCTGCTCGACGTTGACACCCGATATGTTCTTAAGCTCAGGCAACGTAATCGGGTATAGGGTAGACATCTCCTCAAGAGCAGCATCTGGGAAGACCCCATTAGGTCCCAGCCCGAGCTTGATGCTGAGCTTCTTGCGCATATCCTTGAGTATATTGTATAGAGCGGGGTCTGTAGAGGCTGTACGTCCACGACCTCCAGATACAGAGCTTTCTACCTCATCATCATCGTCCAGATCCTCATCGTCATCTAGATCCTCCTCTTCGGGAGCTACGATCTTGAACGAGGTCGGCTTCTTGATAAACTTCTTACCACTCGGTGTGACGCTTAGGATACCATACGTCTCTGTACTCTCGGTCAGGTACTGCAGTACCAATGCGCGCTCTACGACTAGCTCCCAAATCTCTCGTGAGTAGTCGCTACCTATGCCGTAAGAGTCAAGTTTGTCGTGATGAAAGTCCTCAATAGGAGCGGTGTCGCAACCTAGGATCACATCGATGACGTGATCTTTCTTAAATTGTTCTTTGAGCTCCAAGACCGTTTGGAGCAGTTGTTTCAAAAGCTCTTTAGCCTCCATTGTTTTCCTGTTTTTTGCACAATTGTCACACGCTCCACAGTTCTCCTGATCATATCTCTCTCCGAAATAATAGAGCAGATATGCCCGTCGACACATGGGCGTGAGTGCAAAGGTAGAAGTTTTTGCGAGTAATTGCCTACCTATCTCCTGTTCGGCGATAGGTTTTCCCTGCATAAAGTTCTCCAGCTTCTGTATATCCTTCTCATTATAAAAGGCTAAGCAATATCCCTCGCCACCATCACGACCTGCACGTCCTGTCTCCTGATAGTAGCCCTCGAGGCTCTTAGGCATATCGTAGTGTATGACGTAGCGCACATCGGGCTTATCAATACCCATACCAAAGGCTATCGTGGCAACGATCACACGGCACTCCTCGCTCAGGAAAGCATCCTGATTGGCCGAGCGCTCCTTAGCGTCTAGTCCCGCATGGTAGGGAAGCGCCTTGATGCCGTTCATCTGGAGTAGCTTGGAGAGATTCATCACCTTCTCACGGCTCATGCAGTAGATGATCCCGCTCTTGTTAGGTCTCTTGCGGATAAATCGTATGATGCGGGCATTGACATCTTCGCCCTTCTCCTCGACGCTGTAGAACAGGTTGGGGCGGTTGAAGCTAGACTTAAAGATCCTGCCCTCGAGGATGCCTAGATTCTTGCGAATGTCGTGCTCCACCTTAGGCGTAGCTGTCGCTGTCAGTGCAATGATCGGCCTGCGACCTATCTCATCGACCACGGGACGTATCTTGCGATACTCAGGGCGAAAGTCATGTCCCCACTCTGAGATACAATGCGCCTCATCAATCGCAAAGAAAGAGATCTTGACCTGACGAAAGAACTCTATGTTCTCAGCCTTGCCAAGCGACTCAGGAGCCACATAGAGCAGCTTCGTATGACCGGCGGAGACATCGTTGTAGACCTGATCGAGCTGTGCTTTATTGAGCGACGAGTTCAGCACATGTGCTATATCGTTAGATCCAGTCGTCTCGCGCAGGGCATCGACCTGATTCTTCATCAGAGCAATCAGCGGGGAGACGATGATAGCCGTCCCCTCCATGATGAGTGCAGGGAGCTGATAGCATAGAGACTTACCGCTACCCGTAGGCATCAAGACAAAAGTGTCGTGACCCTCTAGCAGGCTTTGGATGATCTCTTTCTGATTACCCTTGAACTCTTCAAAGCCGAAGATCTTACTCAGTAGTTCTGTCAGATTGTGTGTCATGGTTCGTGAGATTGGTCATCCGGAGAGACATTGTTGCGCTCTCCACAGGTGGATTAACGATTACATAGAGTGATGCACTGGTTTATGGCAGAGATAGATTTAGTTTGCTAGAGAGGCAGTCATGCTCGGCGTAACCTTAGAGCGAGCATACTGCTCTGTGATACGTAGCGTCTTACGCTTGAGAGAGGGTATCTCGTACATAGCATCGATCATGATCTTCTCCACGATCGAGCGCAGTCCGCGAGCCCCGAGCTTCGTCTCGACAGCGACATGGACGATATACTTGAGTGCCTCCTCGTCGAAGGTCAGTCGTACGCCATCCATCTCAAAGAGCTTCTGGTACTGCTTCGTGATAGCATTCTTAGGTTCGACGAGGATACGCAGGAGCGAATCACTATCTAGTGCGTCTAGATAGGTGAGGATAGGCAGACGTCCGATGATTTCGGGGATCAGCCCGTAGCGTCGTAGGTCTTGGTGGGTAATGTGTGCCAGCAGATTGTTTTGGATCGTCTGATAGTCCATCTGCTGCTCCTTATAACCCACCACACGGGTGTTGAGGCGAGAGCCGATGATACGCTCTATGCCGTCAAAGGCGCCAGCACAGATGAAGAGGATCTGCTGCGTATTGACTTGGATAAACTTCTGCTCGGGATGCTTGCGACCACCATAAGGGGGGACGTTGATGACACTCCCCTCAAGCAGCTTCAGAAGACCCTGCTGGACTCCCTCGCCACTCACATCACGGGTGATGGAGGGGTTGTCGCCCTTGCGCGCTATCTTGTCAATCTCATCGATGAAGACGATGCCACGCTCTGCAGCAGCTACGTCGTAGTCGCAGTTTTGCAGTAGGCGAGAGATGATGCTCTCTATATCCTCTCCCACATAGCCAGCCTGCGTCAGGACGGTCGCATCGACCATCGCAAAGGGTACCTGTAGCATACGAGCTATCGACTGCGCTAGGAGCGTCTTACCGCACCCCGTCGGTCCTACCATAATGATGTTGCTCTTGGCAATCTCTACATCGTCCAGCTTAGAGCTCTCGTCACTCTTACCGTCCTTCTCTTGGCTAGCTAAGATACGCTTGTAGTGGTTGTAGACAGCTACCGAGAGATACTTCTTAGCATCGGTCTGCCCGATCACGTAGCGATCAAGGTAAGCCGCTATCTCCTGCGGCTTAGGCAGCGACTCATAGGTGAGCGGTGCAAAGGACATGCTTTTGTCTCCCTGCTTCCTCGGCTCATTAGCGTCAAGTACAGGTGCAGAGACCAGCCCGTTCTGATAGAGCAACGTGTAGATCTGCTCCGCACAGTCACTACAGATCTGCGCAGAGCCCTCGGCACCTATTAGTATAGGCACCTCGCTCTCAGGGCGATTGCAGAAAGAGCATCGACGCTCTATCGAGTTACTTTTCTTTGCCATCTGCCTTCTTATCCTTAGCTGCTTGCTTAGTCGATGTGAGTACCTTGTCGATCATACCATACTCTAGAGCCTCAGAGGCGGTCATCCACTTGTCACGATCGCTGTCTCGCTCGATATCCTCGACAGAGCGACCTGAGTGATCAGCTATGATCTTGTATAGTTCGGCTTTCACCTTGAGGATCTCCTTAGCAGCGATCTCTATGTCGCTCGCCTGACCCTGCATACCGCCCATCGGCTGGTGTATCATAACCCGTGAGTGGGGCAGTGCGTAGCGCTTGCCCTCGGCACCCGCTACGAGGAGGACAGCGGCCATCGAGGCGGCCATACCAGTACACATCGTCGAGACATCGCACCCCACATACTGCATTGTGTCATAGATGCCAAACCCCGCATAGACCGACCCTCCAGGGCTATTGATATAGATCGATATATCCTTGCCTGGGTCCGCATTGTCTAGGTACAGGAGCTGCGCCTGGATCACATTGGCCGTGTAATCGTTGACCTCCGTACCGAGGAAGATGATACGATCCATCATCAGTCGGCTGAAGACATCCATCTGCGCCACGTTGAGCTGACGCTCCTCAATGATGGTAGGGTTGATGTAGCCTGTGGAGGCGGTTATGTAGTCGTTGAGTGCATTGGTATTCATCCGAAGATGAGCGTGTGCATAGTGGACGAAGTCCTTATTGTAGTCTGTCATATTGATGAAGCAGAGTTGAAAGATTTACTATAGATTAAAAGGGGAGCTAAGCCTCACATTCGAAAGTTAACAGCTAAGCGAGTGAAGCGCTCCTAGTTTGATTCAGAAACAAAGATAACGCTATTTCTGCACATACGCCACACCCCTTACATCGTAGATCCCGCAAATCTCACGAGCGTGCGACCCGTGGGGACTCACGGGACGAGTAACGGTTGTAGGGACGCACGGCTCGTGCGTCCGTTGTCGAACATCGATACGTCGCCCTGTAGGGACGCACGATCTGTGCGTCCGTTGTGTCAAATCGAGACGAGTAGCCCTGTGCTTTTTAAGTTCACATGCAAGTAAAAAGCGAAGTTTTTTCTCGTTTCGGAAGCTCGGTCGACTTCTCTTCGGGTGAACCGCTCGGCGGGGTGGGGGCTCCCACCGTAGGGGCGGACCTGTGTGTCCGCCCGTCCTCACCTGAGCGCAGTC
>URDQ01000003.1 GCA_900546675.1 uncultured Porphyromonas sp.
CTTGCTTCGTGTAGGGAAGCAGCGAAACAGAAGACAGACCATAATCCTCCAAGATCCCATACGGAACTTGCGGTAAGTCTACGTGCTCAAAGATTTTGTCTCGCTCCGATTCAATCTGCTGAGCAACTATTCGTGTTGAAAAGGTAAGTAGAGCAAGGCTGATTAAGACAGCTTTGAATATTGGTTTTGTTTTCATACTGAAGCTATTCTATAAGTGTTACATTAAAGACTCCATCAGTTATTCGGACTGTATGACTATTCTCTTGCAATGGGTAGGGGGTCCTAGAAGTGAACTCGAATACACCTGATATGCGTCCATAAAACTTATCGTCGTCTCCTTTACGATACTCAAAGTGTGTGATCTTAATGGACCCTTTTAGCTTTGGATCTGCGTGATTGAAGCCATAAGGTGCCAAATTTAAATCGGTAAAGACCGCATTCTCAATTTCTTTTTCATCAAACAGCTCTTTGTCAATTTCGACAAGATTATTCTGAACAACAAACTCTTGAGTTACTTCGAGATTAAATTGAGCATCAGATTTTTTAGGACCATCTGCGTTAAGTGAAAGCTTGATGACAAGACTATCTGTTGTAGTCTTTGAGACACTAAAGGATGAGTATCTTTCTCTGAAAATGGGTCCTGAAACTCTCTTAAACACTACAGGCTTGCCGTTTACACGACAGGCGAGGTAGTTGCGATCTGTGGGGGGAGGGTCTTGGATTTGGTTGGGGTCTTTCGGGGAGCGAAAGAGACAACAGGAGGTGATGGCTAGTAGGCAGCCTAGTAGACCAACGAATTGTGCGATTCTTATGTTTTGCTGTTTCATAACTACGTGTGGTTTATAAGGCTATATATTCATATTGCTAAGACTACTGATATTCTGCCTAATCTGTTCCGTTAGAGTTACGTTCTGGTTACCATCGAGCTGTTGAGTCCGTCTATGATCTGCTGAAGCGTCACATAGTTCCGCAAATCTCACGAGTAGCCCTTTGTAGGGACGCACGATCTGTGCGTCCGTCCCTGTTAAAGGTTACTGAGTTACACGTCTTGTCGTTCGACAACGGACGCACAGATCGTGCGTCCCTACACAGGGTTACACGTCTCGATCGTGCGTCCCTACACATCGTTACACGTCTCATCAGGCTATCCGACTTGCAGGATCTAGGTAGTTGAGATAGTTTGTTGTGTCTAGCTCTTGCTTCATACTCTGAGTTCGTTTATTATGGTACTACTAGGATGCCTACCCCATTACGTCAATTGAGGCGATACTATCGAGGTCGTTGGGGCATATGATTAAGCCCCAACAAGATTTGCTGTCAAGTCATCACACATCTCACTTCGTGATAATCTGGGGAAGAGACTTGCGCTCCTTGATCAGACCCGCGTTGAAGGCGTGGAGGAGCTTCTCCAGATCGTCCACCTGCTGCTGTAGGTCAGCACCTACGTCCGTATCAGCTACCAGCATACGGTGTGTGGTACGCTCTGAGATGACCGTCACACTCTTGATATCCTCCATCAGCTCCACGGCACGGCGCATCGTCGTAAAGGGCTCGTGCTGCACCAGCTGCATACCTTGCGAATTGTAGATCAATGTGTAGCCAGCGATACCTGTACTGCTCTGATAAGCTCGGCTGAAGCCTCCGTCGATGATCATCAGCTTGCCACCAGCTGCGATAGGCTTCTCGCCCTTGGCGACCTTGACTGGGACATGCCCATTGATCACGTGACAGTCCTCACCCTCTAGACCAAACTCGCGGAGGATCATCTCGATCGTCTCTAGATCTTGGCGATACTTAAAGTAGTAGCCCTTCGTCTCCGTGTGGGTGTTCTTGTCAGCAACAAAATAACGCTCGAAAGTGGTCATAGCAGACTTGTCAAAGAGTGGCGAGTCGGGACCGCACCAGAGGTAGAAGATATAGTCCACTGCCGCCTCATGCTTCGGATGACTATGCCTCGAGGGATGCGCTAGGCGCACCACACGATCTATCTCATCTAGCAGAGCGCGACCACGTAGAGGCTTCGAGTCGAGTACACGCACCGCCTTGAGCTGCCCAGAAGCGTCTAGCGGCATCGAAGCGTGGTAGAGCAAGTTACCATTGCATACGAGGTACATACTACCTAGTCGATAGAATGCATCTATATGCGTATGGAGCCGCTCACTCGTAGCGAAGGAGCGACGCAAGCGATCCATCACCTCCTCCTCTTGGGGTGTGAGGCGATAGGGATCCTTCGGGTCAATCGTGGGGAAGTTCATATCGAGCATTTCATGCACGCCATAGTCTTCGTTGGGATTGGTATGCGAGAGATCGACCGTACCAGCCTCAAAGTCTATCTTGTGGAGCAGGTCACGCTCCTGCATCTGCCACTCAGGGTGACGAGCGATCAACTGATGCTCTAGCTTGAACTGAATGATGCTGATTGCCTTGTGCATCTGGCTAATCAGGTAAATACCCTTGTCGTCGTACGCCACATCGGAGTCTCCCAGCTTGGGCTTGAAGTAAGTACACGGGTCACCCGCATAGACCTCACTAGCTAAGCGGGAGAGTGGCATCAAGTTGATTCCATATCCGTCCTCGATGGTATCTAGATTGGCGTAGCGCAGAGCGATACGTATGACACAGGCGATGCAAGCATCGTTGCCCGCAGCAGCTCCCATCCAGAGCATATCGTGATTACCCCACTGTATGTCCACATTGTGGTAGTCTAGGAGCGTATCCATAATGTACTGAGCGCCAGGACCACGGTCGTAGATGTCACCGACGATGTGGAGGCGGTCTATGACGAGACGCTTGATCGTCGCTGAGATAGCGCAGATGAAGTCCTCCGCCTTGCCCGTGGAGATGATTGTAGAGATGATGCTAGAGATGTAAGCCGATTTGTTTGGGTTGACCCCGTCCTCATGCAGTAGCTCCTGAATGATGTAGCTATACTGAGGTGGTAGCGCCTTGCGCACCTTCGAGCGGGTGTACTTCTCGCCCACCTTACGGCACACCTTGACGAGGCGGTTGAGCGTCACCTTGTACCACTCCTCATCAATTTCGCCCGTCTCATGGAGCTGCTCCAGCTTAGCCTGCGGATAGTAGATGAGCGTAGCCAGCTCACGCATCTGTAGCTCCATCATCTGCCCTGCGAAGACCTCACGGATCTTACGCATCACACTACCAGAAGCGTTTTTCAGCACATGGTCGAAAGCCTCATGCTCACCGTGCACATCTGCGAGAAAGTGCTCGGTACCCTTCGGGAGGCTCAGGATCGCCTGCAGGTTGATGATCTCTGTAGAGACATCGGCCGAGTTGCGGAACTGGTTAGAGAGGAGCTGAAGGTATCTCAAGTCATCCTTCGCAGCCTGTATGTCAGTCTTGTCTTGCATCATGTCTATCTATTATCTGAGAATATATTATGCTTCAAAGTTACTAAATAAAAGAAGACAGCGAGCAACACCTCGGTTGGCCTAGATAACGCAAGTCTCACGAGTGACGATTTGCGAGGACGCACGGCTCGGATGGTGTGCGTCACCTACAGATCGTCACTCGTCTCAGAGGTCTAAACGTTGCGAAGCTTTGGGGTAGTCTCAAGAGTTGCTCCACAGGTTTAGCCTCTTGTCTATTTCATCTTTTGGCAAGCGGGAGTTTCGGATGAAGAGCTGTTGTAGCTTTTGGCAGGCGGTACTATGAGGGAGTATGTTTTCCTCGACTAGCTGGTCGAAAATGTATAGTATGCCTCGGACGTTGATGTCCATCTCTTTAGCACTGCGCATCATCTTCTTGTCTCCAGTGAGTACGGTGGCGCTTAGCTTGATACCTTGGTAGAGTACGGAGCAGTCTGTGAAGGAGAGTCCTTTGCGTTGTCTCTCGTCAAAGAATTGATACACCTGAGCCATAAAGCCTGGGGTGTCAAACTGCTCGATGATTAGTCCGCCTACGTTGTCGAGGTAGGCTCTCTGCTGTTTGTCTTTCAGCTCGTGGAGTACAAATATATTGGTGTGTATCTGATATCCTAATTGTAGAAAGTCTTCGTAAAGGTCTAAGTCGATCAAGTCTATAAAGATGTTTGTGTCGCTAACGACAACGAGCTGTGTCTGACTCATATATTGGCGTTTAGCAGATTGACGACTTGATTGGCTGGTATGCCAGCCTCTTGGAGATAGATTTGAGCTTTAGCTTGGGTTATTAAGTCTAGGTCTAGCGCTTTGATGACAAGTCTTGCGAAGCGGTTGCTCTGAGGCTCTACGTATCTGCTCTTTTCTAAGGTCTCCCGCAGCTCTTCGGATTTGTTTTTGTTGATAAAATATCCTCTGCAATTGCTCTGAGATATAAGCTGCATCTCACCTAAACGATATACGATAGCATCAATGGAGATACCATAGGCACTTTGTAGCTCAATCAACTCGGGGAGAGAAAATCTCTTCCTGCGCCCTCCAAAGAACTCTCTGATGATGTCACTGGGGAGTAATAGATGGCTAGCAAATGCGGTGCAGAGCTTCTCGCCTTCTCTCTCAGGGATAGTCTCTAGTGAGTTTTTGAGGAGGAGGTGAGCGAGTTCATGCAGTAAGGTTAGTCGCTTTCGTTCGGTGCTCTCTATATCACTATTGTATGCTATGACGGGTATGACTTCATTGGCAAAGAAACTGACACCATCGAATCCTTTCTTGCCAGCTACGCCAATGACTTTGATGCCCATAGTCTCGAGTAGGCTGGAGACGTTTGATATAGGAGATAGTCCTAAATGGTAGATCTGTCGGACTTGCTTTGCGATCTCTTTGATGCCTGCGGGAGATGCGATGACATCTCTAGTTATTGCGTCTCTATCGAATGAGGGCTTGATATCCATGACCTCTTCGAGCTCTAGGTAATTCTCCAGCTGTCTCTCGATTTTTTGCCAGATCTTTTTATCCTCTTTGCTGGAAAAGGCTTTTATCTTTCTAAAGCTTACTGACTCAATTATAGGGGTCTCTTGGCAGACGAAGTAGTCTATGGGTAGGTCGAGAGCTTCTGATAGTGCTATGAGTGTAGCGCCTGTGATCTCTTTACCTCCCCGCTCTAAGTTGCTGATATGAGTGTGAGATACTCCGACTTTGTCTGCAAGCTCTCTTAAGGTCATACCTCTTAAGGCACGTCCTTTTCTGATTCGCTCTCCAGTTGATCGCTCCATACGTTTTGGTTCTTTTGTTTTCGCCTTTATGGTTTGGTGGAAATGATTTGGTTTACAAAGGTAGTGATAATTGTTTGGATTGTAAACGGAGGGGCAAGAGATTAGATGTTAGAAGTTAGAGGGTAGGGGGGGAGATAATTCTTGTTTTGAGGTGCTGAGGGGGGGGGCTAAGCTGGCGTGCATTAGTTAATTGAGACTATAAAATAGGATAGCCACGTGGAGATTTGACGTTTCCCACGTGGCTATTTTTTGTTTTCCACGTAGGCGAGAATCATTTCCTCCGAAGTTTCATTTTGTTTCTACGTGGAGAGCATTTCCCGCCTACGTGGCAAATGTTTTTTGTCCACGTGGGTGTTTATGATTGTCCACGTGGGGATTGATTTAGAGGTTAGAGGTTAGAGCCTAGAGGTTAGAGATTAGAGCCTAGTCTCTAGTTGCTAGTGGCTCTAGTGGCACTAGGAGCAGTAGTATTTCTAGCCAACAGCCAACAGCTAACAGCTAATGGCCAACTACAACAGCCAACCGCCGATCACAATAGCAAAGGTCACCTAACCCTCACGGAGAGGACTAGGTGACCTTCGTCATGTTTGGTTGCTTAGGTTATCTCAGATTGCGAATGATCTAGAGAAGTTGGTGTTTACTTCTTGATCTCTTCCTTAGCCTGTTCAGCGGCCTGCTGAGCCTGGTCAGTAGCATTCTCTACGGCTGCTGTCGTAGCATTAGCTGCTGCGTTAGCCTCGTCTACAGCGACCTGAGCTGCATCCTCAGTAGCCTGCTGCATATCCTGAGCTGCCGCATCAAGATTCTCCTGAGCGTTCTCTAGGTTCTGCTCAGCTTGCTGAGCGTTCTGACTTTTGTTCTCCTTGTTGCAAGAAACAAGGCTTAGAGCTGCAACAGCAGCTACAAGTACAAATACCTTCTTCATATTAGCTTTAGTATAAGTGATTAGTAACTGGTGCAAAGGTACGCATTAATTTCGAATGTGCAAGCATCTGACAGATTTAGTTATATCATCAAGCGTGTAGTAGGTGTATGGTATCGCCACATTGTGCCCTGTGGGCTGCACCTGATAGGCGGGGATCTCAGTGGCGCAATAAGCGAGTGCGACGAACTCGGTGCAGTAAAGTGTGGTCGTATCTCTGAGATCAAAGTGCGAGTCGAACCTCTTGGGATACCGCCCCTCAGGGCGATGTAGCGCTATGTAGGCTCTCATCTTCTGCAGGCCTAAGCTGTCTAGAGCGAGGGCGGGATAGACAGCTACCGCCTCCGACTCCATCACGAAGCTGTCTAGCGACTGACGAAAGATACCGTTGGCTCCGAGTGAACTGTCCTGGTAAGCGTGCCATACGACCCAGCGTTGACCCGTAGAGTCGTAGTCGATAATGCCGCAGTGGCTGTAGCGTTGCTCCTCGGAGGCTATCTTGCTAAAGAAGGTCGAGAGCATCCCCTCGCCACGACGCAGTATGAGACTGCCGGGGCGTAGTGTAGTCGTATCGAGAGCGATGCTCTCCTGCTCGTGGTGAGACGTGCAGGAGACTGCACCGCATAATATAAGCCCCAAGAGCAATAGGAGGAGATACCTCGCTAGCTCTTGGGGCTTGTGGTAGATAGACTTCATCTAGAGATTAAGTTTAGAGTGCGCGTGCCTGAGTGGCAGTTGCTTCGGTTAGTCCATAATAAAGTTAACAATCCTCCAGTTGTTATCTACTTGCTTGAGTACAACTTTCTGTAGAGACATCTCGGAGCTTTTGTTTGCGTAAGGCTCCGAGATTTCTACATAACAAATGATCGCATTGTCCATCTCCTTGGTCTGAGTGATGTTGTATACTACTTTGGACAAGTCAAACCCTTTACTGATTTCTTCTTCGTTCTGAGAGGCTTGAGCTATAACGTCTACATAAGCTTCTACTTTACTATCTCCTGCGTACTCTTTTGCTTCATCAAAGCGTTGGGCAAGTAGAGCATCAAAGAACTTTCTAGTTACTTGCTCTGCTTGCTCTGTAGGAGTGCTACAAGAAATAAATGCCCACAGACTAGCGAATGCTAGGCTTAAAAAGATGGCTCTTTTCATACGCTGATTAGGGTTGGAGGATTGTATAGTCTTTACTTGGTCTAAACCTCGGTTACTTCATAGGTACTTCGACGACCTTCCACTCGTTGTCCACCTTGGTGAGGACCACCTTCTGATTGATAGTGTCTGGATTGTCTGAAGGCTCGATGGTCTCTACATAGCAGATGACCGTGTCCTGTTGCTGCTCCGTACGGGTGATACGGCTCGTAATCTTAGAGTTGGCCGCCTTTTCCTCTTCAGACTTTTCGGAGTCAAAGTACTCAGCAAGACCCACATAAGCCTCAGCCTGCTCCGATGCCGTGTAGCTACGAGCCTTATCGTAGTCGCTAGCGTTGAGAGCATTGATGAAGTCCATGGTGACTCGCTCTGCCTTTTTCGTAGGACTGGAGCATGCTGCAAACGCCAGCACGCTGACGAGCGCAAAGCTGATTAAAGCTAATCTCTTCATATATATAAGGTCTTAAAGGTTAGTAGTCCCTATTTCCTTTTACAGTCTAAGGGGCTTATAGTTGCTTCTTAGGCTTGATGTGATCAAGCTTCGAGGGCTGGGTCATGTGCTTGGGATCCATCACCTCGTCGAGATCCTTCTTGTCTAGGATGCCATACTCTAGGACGAGCTCGTAGATACCCTTACCTGTCTCAAGTGCCTCCTTGGCAATCTTGGTCGAGTTCTTGTAACCGATGATTGGGTTGAGTGCCGTGACGATCGTGATGGACGCCTCGATCTGCTGGCGGCAACGCTCCTCGTTGGGCGTGATGCCGGTGATACAGCGCTCGATGAGGGTCGTGATACCACGCATCATCAGGTCAGAGCTCTCGAAGCAGCACTGAGCCATGACGGGCTCCATAGCGTTAAGCTCCATCTGAGCAGCATCGCCAGCCATCAGGACAGTCGTATCGTTGCCCATCACCTTGTAGCATACTTGGCTCATCACCTCAGGGATGACGGGGTTCACCTTACCTGGCATAATAGAGGAGCCTGGCTGCACAGCGGGTACGTTGAATTCGCCAATACCAGCTCTAGGACCAGAGGAGAGGAGACGGATGTCGTTGCAGATCTTATTGATCTTGACAGCGATGCGGCGTAGTGCAGATGAGTAGCCGATCATCACAGAGGTGTCGCTTGTAGCACCGACGAGGTCAGCGCTCAGCTTGACGGGCCAACCAGTGATCTCTGCTAGTGCCTCGACACAAGCCTCTGCATAGCCTGGCTCTGAAGCGATACCAGTACCGATAGCGGTAGCACCCATATTGACCGTTAGGAACTCCTCGCAAGCGCTCTGGAGACGAGGTAGCTCATCCTCTAGGATAGAAGCAAAGCCGTGGAAGGTCTGTCCCAGCGTCATAGGCACAGCGTCTTGTAGCTGTGTACGACCGATCTTGAGGACATGCTTCATCTCCTCAGCCTTGGCACGAAGTGCTGCTATGAGCTGCTCGACATGCTTGTAGACCTCTAGCCCCTTGGGGTATAGCCCTAGGTGGATAGCAGTGGGGTAGGCGTCGTTGGTAGACTGTGAAGCGTTGACTCCATCATTGGGAGCGAGGAACTTGTACTCGCCTGGCTTGTGTCCCATCTTTTGGAGGGCAATGTTGCAGATCACCTCGTTGGCAGCCATATTGGTTGTCGTACCAGCGCCACCCTGTATCATATCGACCTCAAAAGCGTCGTGATGCTTGCCAGCGAGTAGCTCCTGGCAGGCGAAGACGATAGCTTCGTACTGCTCGTCGGTGAGGATGCCCTCGCTGTGGTTTGCGACAGCTGCGCCCCACTTGGTGTAGGCGAGACCCTGGATGAAGTAAGGGTACTGGCTCAGCTTGAAGTTGCTAATCTGAAAGTTTTCCATACCGCGTAGCGTCTGCACCCCATAGAGTGCGTCAGCGGGTAGTTGGCGATCGCCTAGCAGGTCGCCTTCCGTTCTCATTTGCTTATTAGCCGTCATATCTATATAGTTGTATTATCTGTATTTCGCTATAAAGGTCGGTCACTGTAGCGTGACTGTGCAATCCGTTTGGCAAAGATACCTCTTTATTTTCTTATTGCGCCTATTGAGATCTAAGAATCTCAAGAACGTCACTCGCTAGACGCGTATGGGGCGAGGACGGGCTAGGAGGTACTGCACCCAAGCGTAGAGGAGAAGGTAGTAGGCGATGCAGAGCCAGAGCGGCATGGCGATGCTAAGCTGAGCGGTGAAGTGCTGCTCGAGGAGTGCCACCGCTCCGCTGGTGAGATCGCTCACACCGACGAGAAGCATCGGTAGAAGCTTCGTGGGGAGCCCAGTGGCGAGCAGTCCCATAGTGACAAGCCCCGTGATGATGAGTAGCGTGGCGAGAGGCGATAGGAGGAGGTTGGCGAGGAGTAGCCAGACGGCTGTGGTGCCGAAGCTCCGTGCGAGGATAGGCCAGACAAAGAGTTGTACGGCTAGGGTCGTGACGATGAGGTAGTAAAGGTAGCTGACGATACGGGAACTGCTCGGTGTGATGCGTTGGTTGAGTGCGCCCCAAGTGACGAAAATGGCTAGCACCGCTCCGAAGCTGAGCTGCATGCCTACGTCAAAGAGTGCGTAGGGTGAGACAATAAGCAGGAGGACGGCTGCCTGCGCCCAGACGTTGAGTCGGTCGGTGGAGCGCCCCAAGAGACGTGCCACAGCAAAGATGGAGAACATGAGCGAGGCGCGGAGTGTCGGGATGGAGAGTCCGCAGATGAAAGCGTAGATCCATACTGCTACGAGGGTGAGGCCCCAGCGTAGAAGGTAAGCGGTGTGGACGTTGCGTATGAACTGTAGCGGATAGCGTATGAGCCAGTAGATGAGTAGTAGGACGACCCCAACGTGAAAGCCACTGACCGACAGCAGATGCGCAACGCCTACGGAGCGAAACTGTGCCTCTGCAACGATACCTTCGGAGCGATCCCCTAGGCAGATGGCACGGAGCGTCTCTCGCTGCAGTGGGGTGAGCTGGTCGATCTCGTCTAGCGTGCCACCGATGCGCTGCTGGAGGGCGTAGGCGCAGTAGCGTAGTTGGTCCCAGCGTGACCAGTGGGTGGTCGTTGGTTCGTTGCAAAGCTCGGCTGTGGAGGTGGATAGCACGCCCGAGACCTTTCGTGAGAGGAGGTAGTGCTGATAGCTTGGCGAGGAGACTTGGTCTAGTGGTGTGATCCGTCCACGGACGAGGTAACTGGTGCGAGGCGTGAGCTGCAGCGAGTCATTATATAGGTATAGCATGATGCGCTGACCATTCCAGCGAACTAGGGCTGCTCCGCTCGGGTCTGTCGCCTGCTTGATGATAGCCTCGGCACGGGAGCCCTGCTCACGCGCTGTGGGCGGACGGGAGATGGTGACGAGGTAAGTCGCCTCATTGCAGGGCTGTGGTAGTTGCGCTACTCGCTCCCGTGGTATGGTGGCTAGACAAGCTCCTGTGCAGAGGAGGAGTAGGTACCAAGCGGAGCCAGCGAGGAGTGCTTTGCGCCAAAGCCTAGAGAGGACGAGGAGGAGTGTCGCCACAGCGATGCCGAGGAAGTACCACTGTGCCGCTAGTAGCCCGAGACTACCTAGATAAATGCCCAGCACTAGCGACAGAAGTGTCACCAATGCTGGGCGTATGATTGTGGCGTGTAGCCCTCGGACGAGGTAGTGCAAGGTGGCTTACAAGGCGTGTAGCTGTGTGATCATATCCTGAGGATTGGGAGCCTTAAAGACGGCACTGCCCGCCACGAGTGAGTCGGCACCCGCCTCGATGAGCTGGCGACCTGTCTCGAGGTTGACTCCGCCGTCGACTTGTATGAGGGTGGAGAGACCCTGCTCTTGGATCATTTTGCGCAGACGCTCTACTTTGCGGATAGACTGCTCGATAAACTTTTGCCCACCATAGCCGGGGTTGACACTCATGAGGAGCACCATATCGGCTTCGCAGAGAATGTCTGTGAGGAGCTCCACGGGGGTATGCGGATTGAGCGTGACGGCTGGACGTATGCCTGCCTCACGGATAGCACGCAGCGTGCGGTGCAGGTGAGGGCACACCTCGTAGTGTACGTTCATAATGTGGATGCCGAGCTTGGCAAACTGGTCGATGAACTTCCACGGCTCGACGATCATCAGATGCACGTCGAGAGGCTTCTGACAGATGGGGCGTATCGCCTCAATGATGGGAAAGCCAAAGGAGAGATTCGGGACGAATACACCATCCATCACGTCAATGTGGAGCCAGTCGCACTGACTCTCGTTGATCATCGTGATCTCGTCAGCGAGATGCAGGAAGTCAGCACTGAGGAGGGAGGGAGATACAATAGCCATAGTGAAGGGGTTTTTAGACGATTCGATATTGATGCTTTACTTGATGCGTAGGAGGGTAGTGGAGCGAAGCTTTTCGCCAGCTTGTAGCGTGAGGGAGAGCTGTTGCTCGGGGGCAATGGCGGGAGCCGCTGTTATGGGGATTGCGTTGAGTAGGAGCACGTCGCCCGTGTGAATGGTGAGGCACTCGGAGAGGAGCGAAAGCGCTTGGCAGACCGCCTCACGGGAGAGCGTCCAGCTCTGCTCGGAGAGGGTCAGCGTGTAGTGCTCTGCGAGCTTTGTGTCAAGGGGCTGCCAGTCGAGGGCTACGGCACTGCCGTCGTACACCTTAGCACGCTCCCACGGAGCGCGTGCCTCGCGCAGCTCAGCGAGTAGCGAGCGGCAGGTGATGTCCCAGCCAGCGGCGCACGCCTCGATGTATCGCTCGGCAAAGGGAGGTGCCACGCACTTGCCCGTACGCCCTATCTTGATGGCGAGCGAAGGGATGGCGCACCAGGCCGCTTCGAGGTGTGGAACGAAGAAGGGATAGCCTGGGCGAAGGAGTGCTTCGCCTTTGTAAAAGAGCCGCGACTCGTCGTCTATGCCGTAGACCTTCATCGTCCGCTGTACATCTGCTGGTAGTAGTGCTGGTAGTCTTCGTCGGTGATCCCCTTGACCCAGTCGAAGTGGTCGAGGTACCAGTCGATCGTGTAGCCGATGCCCTTGGCAAAGGGGATCGAGGGGAGCCACCCTAGCTCCTGATGAATGAAGGTGGGATCGATGCCGTAGCGAGCGTCGTGGCCGAGGCGATCACGAACGAAGGTGATCAGTTGCTCGTTGATTAGCTCGGGTTGGACCTGAGCGCCTAAGATCTCAGAGATGCGCTCGGCACGTGTTGGCTCCTTGCTCAGACGGTCGTGCAGCTGGTCGATGATGATGCGGACTATCTCTAGATTGGTATGCTCGTTGTGCCCACCGATATTGTATGCTGTGCCCGCTTTTCCCTGAGTCACCACAAGGTGTAGCGCACGACAATGGTCGGTCACGTAGAGCCAGTCACGCACATTCTCGCCAGTGCCGTAGATCGGGATCTCCTTGCCGAGGAGACACTGACGGATGACGAGCGGGATGAGCTTCTCGGGGAATTGGTAGGGTCCGTAGTTGTTCGAGCATCTGGTCCAGACGACTGGCGCATGGTGCGTGTGAACGGCCGCTTTACAGAGGAGATCTGCCGAAGCTTTCGCAGCACTGTAAGGGCTGCGCGGGTCGAGCGGTGTGCTCTCCACGAAGAATCCTGCCTCGCCGAGTGAACCATACACCTCGTCCGTAGAGACCTGCAGCATCATGCGCCCCTCCTGCCATACGGGATAAGATCCTCGCCCGCTGGTAGTAGACCAATGGTTGCGAATGGTGTCTAGCAGGGTCTGCACACCGAGGATATTGGTGCGAACGAAGATGGCGGGGTTCTCGATGCTTCGATCGACGTGGCTCTCTGCCGCAAGGTTGATCAGGTAGTGCGGCGCATAGCGGGTGAAGAGGTCGTCCATCGCCTCGGCATCGCAGATGTCTGCCTGCACGAAGATGATCCGCTCGTTGTCGATGAGCGGCTCGATGGAGCGGTAGTTGCCCGCATAGGTTAGTTTGTCGATCAGTACGATGCGCTCGTCGGGGGCGAGGGCTTCGCTCAGGTAGTAAGCGAGGTTAGTGCCGATGAAGCCAGCGGCTCCAGTCACAGCGTAGGTGTGTCGGTATGTAGTCATAGTCTGTTGCGTCATAATAGAGATGCGGTGTAGTCGGCTAGGGAGATGCCCCGTAGGTCTTTGTCCGAGAGGATCAGCTCCTCGGGCGCGATGCCCCACGACTCCCAGGGGATCGCCAGCTGCGGGTCGTCATAGCGTATGCAGAGTTCGCTCGAGGGGGCGTAGCCGTTGTCCACCTTATAGAGAAACTTCGCTTGCTCCGAAAGCACGAGGAAGCCGTGCGCAAACTCCCTCGGTATGTAGAGCTGCCGATGGTTTGTCTCCGAGAGATGATAGCTGCGCCACTGCCCGTAAGTGGCACTGTCTCGTCGTAGGTCCACGATCAGATCAATGATCTCGCCCACCACACAGCGTACCAGCTTCGCCTGGCTAGCTTCGCCTCGCTGGAGATGCAGACCCCGCAAGACGCCACGGACGGAGGACGATTCGTTTTCCTGCACCCATGGTCTAGGCGAAACGGTCGCTGCAAAGTCTGCCGTGCGGTAAGTCTCGGCAAAGTAGCCACGCGCATCGCCGTAGCAGTCTGGCTCGATGAGGTAGACACCCGCTAGGTCTGGGTCAGCTTGGTAATGTATCATTGCTTAGGTCACTCTATGATATTATTGTATGACGGTAAACTCGGTGCGACGGTTGAGCTGATCGCAGACGATCTGCTGCTCTTCGGTCAGCGTGTCGACCCATTCGGCCGCTAGCTCCTGCCCCTCGGGCAACCAGTCGAAGCGTGCCGCCATCCCCTTGGTCACCACGTAGGGACGCTCCTTGCCGTAGCCACGAGCCTCTAGGCGGTCGGCGGCAATGCCCTTGGCGATGAGGTAGTCGACGACACTCTGCGCACGACGCTGCGAGAGCTTCTGATTGTATGCTTGCGAACCTTTACGATCTGTGTTACTGCTCAGCTCCAGGCGCACGTCGGGGTTTTGCTCCAGAAGCGTGACGAGGTAGTCGAGACTCTTCTTGCCCTCGGGTCGTAGCGAAGCTCGGTCGAAGTCGTAGTAGATGTCGTGGATTTGCTCCGAGTGCAGGCGTGAAGCTAGGTAAAAGTCGACTAAGTAGTCGGTGCTCTCGGTAGCGCTGTCGGTCACGAGTGGCATGTATTGGTTGAGGTAGTCTGGGTGCGAGGCATGTAGCACGTAGCGGTTGGACCCCGCAATCTCAAGGACGAAAGAACCGTCGTCACGTGTCGAGACAATGGGTGTGGCGAGCAAACCTTGCTCATCGGCAATGCGTACCGTCGCCTGCGGTATGCCGTACCCCTCACGGTCCATCACGAAGCCGTCGATGCGTATGATGGTGGCGGGCAATGAGAAACGGTAGAGATGTGGTCGTCCACGCTGGTCGCCACGAGTCGAGGAGAGGTATCCCTCCTCCGCCAAGCCCGACTGCGGCTTCGGAGCGAAGGTGATGGCGTAGTCATCGGCGGGGGAGTTCATCGGAGCACCCAGATGCGTCACCTGCCACCCGCCGAGCGAGTCCATCTGCGCTTTGTATAGGTCTAGTCCGCCCAGCCCCACACGTCCATTGGAGGAGAAGTAAAGGGTGCTGTCGCCCACCATCGTGGGGAAGAGTTCGTCGCCAGGCGTATTGATCTCGTTGCCGAGGTTCTCTGGCTTGCCCCATCCATGCTCGCTAAGGGCTATGCGGTAAAGGTCTTTGCCGCCAAGGCCAGCTCCCTCGCTTACGAAGTAAAGGTATCGTCCCGAAGCGTCAATGGCAGGGTGCGCTGCCATACGTAGCGAGTCCTCCCAGATGGGTACGCGCTCGCCTTTGCCCCAGCCCCCTTGGCTAGACTTGGAGGCTTTGTAGATCTGTACGGTACGATCGTAGGTGGAGCTTTGCTCAGCATAGGAGTAGTAGAGCGTGTTGCCGTCTGATGTGATGGAGGGGGTACCCTCATCTTCGGAGGTATTGACACTGCCTGGCACGCTGTCGGGGCGAGACCACTTGCCCGCAGCGTCCTGCTTGATCATATAGAGATTGTTCGTCCCCAGCCCCGTCACCTCGCTCTCCTGTAGCATATCACGGAGAGGCACCCGGCTACTGGTGAAGTAGAGTATCGTGCCGTCGGGCGCATAGCAAGGGGCAAACTCGGCATAGGGAGAGATCAGGAGTCTATCCGTCTCGACCGTGTGTCCCGTGGGGTGGGCGAGGAGCGAATCGGCCTGACGCACGCTCTCTAGACCTATACGCCCGAAGTAGTCGTGCGGGTAGTACTCCAGGAACTGTTCGTAAGCTTTGCCCGCCTCCCGCCAGCGCGCTAATTGTTGTAGCTCCTGAGCAATGCGTAGGTGGAGGATTGAGTCGGGGTAGTCGCCCGAGAGGGCTAGGTTATAGCAGTTGAGCGCACGGGGTGTGTTGCCCAGTCGCTGGTAATTCTCCGCTGCTTTGAAAGCTAGGTAAGCCCGTCGCTCCGGCTTCTTGCGAGAGGTCTTGCGGTAGAGCGTGTAGTAGCTGTCGGCAGCGAGGGCATAGCGTCCCGTATGGTCGTACAGCTCCGCCTTGCTCAGCGTCACACTCTTGCAGCTCATCAAGCTACAGAGCGCCATAGCGCACGGGAGTAGCACGAGCAACCAGCGAATATGTGACGATGAGACCTTCATAGCAAACCGTTTACTTAGCGAAACCCTAGCAACTTGTGTAGCTGTACGCTGAGCCGCCACTCGGGGTGGGCTAGGACGAAGTCCATACAGCGAGCCACAACGGCCGACATCTCTACGCCCGTCTCCTCTACGGGGCTGACGTAGTAACGACGTGCCTCGGCCAGCTGCTCAATGGGTGGGGGTAGGGGAGCGCCCAACTGTAGGGGCCAGCGCACCTCATCGATGCCGTCAGGGTAGTTGTCTACAAAACGCTCCCGCAGGCCACTTATTGCTTCTGCCTTGGGCGAACAGGTGACATAGTCCAGCCCCCGAGGCACGGGACGAGTGCCATTTGTCTCGATAGACTGACGATAGCCATGCTCGTGAAAGAAAGCTATATGCTCCTCCCGCAGCGCTAAGGTCGGTTCGCCACCAGTCCAAAGAATGTCACGGCAGGGATAGCTCTCCAGCTTGGCCAAAATCTCCGAAGCAGTCATGAGCTGATGCCCCGCAAAGTCTGTGTCGCAGTAGTCGCAAGAGAGATTGCACCCCGAGAGTCGCACGAAGAGCATCGCACGTCCCATCTGTCCTCCCTCGCCCTGGAGGCTGTAGAAGATCTCGTTGACCGGTAGCGGCTGCATATTATATAGGTAGTGAGTAGGTAGCGCTGCATCGTGCCGTCTCCTCGACACGGCAGCTGACGAGTGTCACGCCCGTGCCGGTCAATTGTGCGGGAGCGATCGTCTCGACGAGGTAATGCGCCATCGCTTCGGCTGTCGGGTTAAAGGGCACCACCACCAGATCCTCAGGCACCAGCTCCTGTAGTGAGGGGAGTAGCGGGTCCTCATCGTAGATCATCATCTTGTGATCCCAATGCTCCTCCAGCCACATGCAGAGTAGCTCCTTGATCACGCCAAAGTCTATCACCCGCCCCAGCTCATCGAGCTGTGCTGCGGAGCAAGTGAAGTGTATTCGATAGTTGTGTCCGTGTAGGTGGCGGCACTTCGACTCGTGTCCCACGACACGGTGTCCCATACTTATATCGTGATATCTCTCTACTGTCGTCATAGTTAAGTGTCACAAAGGTAAGGAAAAAGAAGACTGTCGCAAAGATCCCTCACGCTATTAAGCCCCCGCAAGTCTCACGCAAGAGGCTGACGAGTAGCGTCTTGACACAGCTTTCTTTATGCTAGCCCTTGGGGCTGGACAGCAGACTCAATAGGACACCTCTACCCATAGCCAATAAAGCGACCCTAGCAAGACCGCAATCGTTAGGGTGAGGAAAACTGCTTGCTTCCCGTTGAATGAGCAGTCAGCGCTATGGCAACGTAAGAGCTCTATAGCCCACCCTGTAAAAAGTCCAGGCAGGAAGGTGTTACCTATAAGTTTATATCCCAGAGGTCCCCCGACCTCGTACAGGGACAGCGAAGACAAAGCTACTAAAGCAACAAGAGATAGCACAATCAATAAGACCCCGTCACAAATATCCGCGCAGTTCAGGTTAGAGGTGGGCGAGTTCGATCGAGTTTTTCCACTTTTGAAATCGCTCCAAGAGAGTTCGAACACGCGTAAGGTGTTGAGTCCCCTTGCTAATGTATAATAAGGAAGTAACAGAAGAAAAAACAGTGTCATAACTTAGGGATAGACTTACTGATAGGTATCGATCTCTTTCGTTGCTCGGCAAAGGTAAAAAAACAGACGTAAGAGGAGTTGTACCCATTTCCTTAATTCGTTAAGTCTCACGAGATACTTTCGTGCTCCCGACAAAGGGCTATTCGTGAGATGTGCGGAAACTTGATACTAGCACTTCAGTTTCCCAAAAAGCGGACATTTGTATCCCTCACCGTTCATTACTTATGAACCAATCTTTCCACTCCACAAAGCCATACGATCTATGATCTCATATGTCTATACGAAACGGCCTTCGATCTTACTCGCCAGTCTTCTCTTATGTATGGTAGCTCTCTGCACTCCCGCTACGATGCTGGGGCTGCAAAGCGATGATATCTGCGACAGTACGCAGATGCGCTGTGGCTTGGTCCTCAGTGGCGGAGGAGCCAAGGGACTAGCTCACATTGCGCTCCTCGAGCTGATCGACTCTCTGCAGATACAGGTGGATTACATCTCTGGCACCTCTATGGGTGCTGTCGTGGCTGGTCTCTACTCGACGGGCTACAATGCTGCGGAGATCAAGGAGCTAGTGAGTCAAGAGGACTGGGGACGTATCTTGAGCAATCGTCTGCCTTACGACAAGGTGGATATGTGTGAGAAGGAGGACTATGGGACTTATACCCTAGAGTTCCCCTTGCACCGAGGAGTCCCTAAGGCACCCTCTTCTATCATTGAGGGGCAGTACTTGATGGAGATGCTGATGCGCTACACCTTCCCCGTGCGGCACATCAAAGATTATGCTCAGATGCCACTGCCCCTGCAGCTTGTAGCTTCGGACGTGGGGAGTGGAGGTGCCTATGTGATGACCTCGGGGTCGATACCGCTCTCTATACGAGCTAGTCTAGCGATCCCAGCCTTCTTCGCACCAGCCATTGTCGATGGCAGGCTACTCGTAGATGGAGGTCTAGATCGCAACTTCCCCGTCGAGGAGGTGCGCGCTATGGGAGCGACCTTTGTCATCGGCAGCTATACGGGGGCTAGACTACGCAGTGTAGAGGAGTTGGAGCATAGCTCTATCGGTGTCATACATCAGTCCTATGCCCTCCTGACTAAAAAGGAGGTAGAGCGCCAAGTAAGTCTAGTCGATGTGATGCTAGACTTCTCTCAAGCACTCAAAGACTACACCTCATCAGACTTTAGTCAGCGTGATCAGATCATAGCCCTCGCCGAAGTGGAGGCTCACAAACTCTTGCCACAGCTCATCGCACTCAAGGCTCAGCAAGTCGCACAGGGGATCAACTATCAGGAGCGACAGCTCGCTACGGTCTCCATACCGATCCAGCAGGTCAAGATCACAGATCAGTGGGGAGCTCCCCTAGATCATGCCGAGACTGAGTTCATCCGCAGTGTGATCGGGGAGGATCTATCGCTCCTCGACTCTGTCGATCTCCTCCAGCAACGTATGGATATGCTTATGGGCTATAACCGCTATGCACAGGTTTACTATACCTATGAGGCAGACTCGACCGCCACGGGAGGCAATGAGGTGAATACGCTACACTTCTTTATCAAAAAGAAGCCACAAGCACTCCTCCGCGTCGGAGCTTACTACGATCCCTACGAGTCAGCAAATATCATCCTCAACACCTCATTCAGAGACATACTCCTGTCTAACTCACGACTCTCAGCCAAGCTCGCCATATCACAGCATCCCAAGCTACGGGCTAGCTACTACAAGTGGTTCGATGATAGCTATTCCTACTGGGTGAGTCCCTACATCTCCCTCCGTCTAGATCGCAGTGACAATCTCCATCTACGTTACCTCTCGCAGATAGAGGATCATACGGAGGCGACCTTCTATCAGGGGTCTATAGCCACGGGCCTGAAGATGGGCTATGCCCTATCACCTCAGTCTGAGATAACACTCGGTGTGCAGTATGGCTTGATGTATGTGTGGCAACCGCAGACGCCCTTTGACTATGAGATGATAGGGTCTGCACAGGACACAGATCTTGAACTCACACCCTTCAACTACTTCAACCAACTCTTGCAGGCCAACAAGCGTCCTAAGCTAAGTTATCGCCACGGCTCCTGGACGATGAACCTAGCTTACCAGCAAAACAGCTTGAATCGGAAGGCTTTTGCGACACGGGGTAATCACTTCGCCCTAATAGCTGAACTGACGCTCAAGAACTCCTACTCGCTCTCCTCGCTCCCTGAGGATGCCACCGAGAGTCAGAAGCAGATCTACAACCTGCTCAACCCCAAGGAGAGCCTATCCCCACAGCAGGGCCCTCTACTACATCTCTCTGTCTATGAGCATATAGTCGCTCCGCTGAGTCAGAGGGCGGCGCTACATGGTCGCCTCTTCGGCGGGGTCAACCTAGACCTCGGTAAGCCTTGGCGGGATAGCTTTCACTATGACAGTTACCTCTTCTTGAGTCAGAAGTTCAACCTCGGTGGCTTTGCCAATCTAGGCATAGACAATCAGACCATCTTCTCAGGCCTACGATACAGAGAGTACCCAGTCAACAACCTCGCAGCACTCTATCTAGGTGTCCAGTACACCCCGCTCAAGGACCTCTACATCACCCCGCACGTCAGTGTAGGTATGGACATCCAGGCGCCCAATGTGCGGGACAGCGACCTCCTCTACGGAGCGGGTATAGATCTAGACTACGACTCCCTGATAGGACCTATCAAGCTCTCCTTCACTCGGTCGAACGTCCTGCGCACCTCTCGCTTCTTCTTTAGTCTCGGCTATGCCTTCTGACAAGTCTGACAAGCGGGTTACTCGTCTTGCTGTGCTACTATTTCTCTACGTGGAAATTCGCAAATCCCCACGTGGGTACAAAAGATTTCCCACGTAGGGACGAAATGAAACTTCGGAGGAATCAAATGAAACTTCGGAGGAAATGTTTCGCCTCCACGTGGAGAATGAAAAATAGCCACGTGGAGAATTGACATTTCCCACGTGGCTATCGTATTATACTTTCGTGTGACCAAAAGACACAAACGCTAGACCGCCCTCAAATTGTGCCCAACGACCAATCGCTAATCGCCAGCGTTCACAGACAAATAACTTTTGGAAAAGCGACTTTTCGCACGAAAGTAGCTTTTCGAAAAGTTATTTTGGTGGAAGGCGGGGGCGATGCGCTAGAGCTGGGCGATGAAGTTGTGCAGGTAGCGGCGCCCGTGGTCGGAGATGTAGCTCTCGGGGTGAAACTGCACACCCCACAGTGGCAGGTTGCGATGTCGTAGTGCCATAATGGTGCCGTCGGACTGCGCGTGTGCCGTGACTTGTAACGTGTCGGGGAGGCTGTCGGGCTGCACGACCCACGAGTGGTAGCGCCCGATGCGGCTCCCTGTGGGGATGTCTCGTAGCAGTTCGTCGTGATGATCGATGATGAGTTGGTCGGTATGCCCGTGGAGGGGCGCTCGGAGCTGCGCTAGCTCGGCACCGCAGTAGCTGGCGAGTGCTTGATGTCCTAGGCAGACGCCCAGCATCGGCAGCTCCGTATGGTAGCTGTCTATGAGCTGCATCAGGTGTGTCTGCTCTCTGGGTATCCCAGGTCCAGGAGAGAGCAGGATGCCGTGACAGTGCGCGACCATAGCGGGCGTGATCTGCTCCGTGTAGTGTATCTCCAAGGTGCACTCGTCGAGCTGCCGCAGGAGCTCTACGAGGTTGTAGACAAAGGAGTCGTGGTTGTCGGCTATCAGTAGATGTTTCATACAAGTCACGAAGATAGTATATTTGCAGATACTAACGACGCAAGTGGTCACACTTGACGAGTAATGATTTGTAAGGAAACACGGTCGTGCATCCACATCGCCCTGTGGGGAAACATGATCGTGCGTCACTACAAAGGGTTACTCGTCTCGTGGAGCGGATACATAATGCAGAACGAGTGAATGATATGAAGCAATCGATGATTGATAGGCTCAACGAATTGGGAGGGCAGGGCAAGCCCTTTGTCTTCTGCCTAGACTATGAGATGAGCGAACTGATCCTCCTCGAGGAGTCTCTGGCGCAGCAAGAGTTGCTCTTCGATATTGGTGGCGTGACCAATAGCTTGGCACGCTCTGTGAGCGATACACCTGCTGTGCTACAGGCCACGCCAATCAGCGAGGAGGCTTATGCGGAGCGTTTCGCTGTGATCCGTCATGCACTGGAGCGGGGCGACAGCTTTTTGGCCAATCTGACGGTGGCGACCCCCATAGAACTGAATATTTCGCTGGAGGAGGTCTTCCTTCGTTCGCAAGCTCGTTATAAGTGCTACTTGCCGGGACGATTCGTTTGCTTTTCGCCTGAGACCTTTGTGCGCATCGTGGGGCGTGAGATTAGTTGCTTCCCAATGAAGGGGACGATAGATGCGACCCTGCCCGATGCTGCTGAGACCATCCTCAGCGACTACAAGGAGACGGCCGAGCACTACACGATCACCGATCTGATACGCAACGACTTGAGCCGTGTGAGTCACGATGTCGAGGTGAGACGCTTTAGGTATATTGATGAGTTGGTTACTAGTCGTGGACACTTGCTACAAGTGAGCTCGGAGATTGTTGGGCAGCTTGCTCCTGACTGGCGCACTCATCTGGGAAGTATCCTAAGCGAACTACTCCCAGCGGGTTCTATTAGTGGGGCGCCTAAGGAGGCGACCGTACGGACGATTGCTGAGGCGGAGGGGGAGCCGAGAGGCTTTTACACGGGCATTTGTGGATACTTCGACGGGGAGACGCTAGATAGTGGCGTGATGATACGCTTCATAGAGCAGCAGACTGATGGTGCGCTGCGCTACCGTAGCGGTGGCGGGATTACGATCAATAGTCACTGTGCGGAGGAGTATCGGGAGGTGTGTCAGAAGGTTTATCTACCATTCGTATGAGTCGAGTACCATTATTACTAGAGAGCATCCGCTACGTAGATAGCGAGCCTGAGCTGTTGCCTCTGCATCAAGAGCGCATCGACCGGTCGCTTGCTGCGTATGGCATCACGCCTCACTGGCGACTGGCGGACTATCTGGCGCAGCACCCATGTCCTGCATCGCTCGTTGGGGTGGTCAAGTGCCGTCTCCTATACGATGCGGAGCCTCTGGAGGTGGGCTACGCTTCTTATCATCGTCGTACGATCGAGTCGCTGAGAGCTGTCGCTGCGCCTGCGCTAGACTACCACTTCAAGTGGGCTGACCGGGGAGCCTTGCAGGCACTACTAGAGTTGCGTGGCGAGGCGGATGATATCGTGATTGTCAACGGGGAGGGCTTACTCACGGACAGCTCCTATACGAATATCGCTTTGCGTCAAGGAAACCACTGGTACACGCCTCGTGTGCCACTACTCGAGGGGGTGCAGCGCACGCATCTGATCGCAGAGGGGGTACTAATACCTCGCGATATACCACTAGCTACACTACCCGCCTACGATCGAATCGCCCTCATCAATGCGATGATGCCGTGGTCGGAGCGCCTCGAGCTACCTGTGGCGGAGATTAGAGACTAGGAGATCGGAGCCATCTGAGTGATCTGAGTGATCCGATGTCTCCGATAGCTTCGATGTCTCCGATCCTCTCTGACTCTCTCTCGACAAAAAACAAGCTCACACCTAGAGTAGCGTGTACTCTAAGTGTGAGCTTATACAAACTCTAGATAGCCATGGCTATCTAGAGTTTGCAACCTTATGGGTTAAAGAAGTGGTGCGACGGGGTACTAGTACTCGTCAGATACGGATAGCTTAGCGCGACCCTTGGCGCGACGCATAGCTAGTACCTTGCGACCTGATGCAGTCGCCATACGAGCTCTAAATCCGTGCTTGTTCTTTCTCTTGCGGTTCGATGGTTGGAATGTACGCTTCATATCGGTATGTCTCTGATGCTTATGATTACTATGGTGAAGAACCTACTCTCTATGAGTGAAGGCTTCGGTTGGCAAAGGTACAAAAAATATCTTTACCAGTCACCAACCTTACGAGAAATCACAAAGCTGAGGGACAATATGTCTACATATACTCGAAAGCAACTGAAAAAGCATAGAGCTAGAGCTCGCTGACTGCGGTTGGATCAATCTTTGCTGTGATAGAATACACAGATTAGATTGCAAGGCTCTTATGGCATACTATTATATAGTATGTTCACTTTGTACGTATAGTAGCCTTCTAGATTTGGATCCTTCTTTACTTCACGGTCTTTTTCGGTGAGCTTATGAGAGGTGACGGCTGCTGCTAGAGAGACACCTTCTATTGTTGTACTATTGATTCCAAGCCACGCCTGCTCTCCAGTTGTTTGAAGCGTAAGGAATTTGCTCTGATCTTTAAAGCCATACCCTTCTTTAAGGAGGTAGATTATACTCGTCTTGTCATTTTCGAGCTTCTCTTGGTTAGCGGGATCAAAGGGATCCTCCTTTGTGGGCTGCAAGCCTAGAGGCAAATCAATGTAATTGGGACTACTTTTGAGAGAATGCATATAGCGAACCTCTGGGAAGGAGAATTTCGCCTCATTCCCTACCATAGGGGATAGAAATGGTATGACTACATTAGAGTTGTTTTTGTAGTCATACATCTCTTGATAGAACTCCCACCCGTGTGCGGTCATAATGGTCTTAAAGAGGTCGACATTGTCTTTCTTGATATCCTCTTTTGTCTTGGGGATGTAGATGAAGTGAGCAAAGTCTTCGGTCTTAGAGCCAATGCCTACACTTGTGTCAGCGGACTGTTCATCAAAAACGGTGACCTTAGCCTTTTTGGTTGTGCCAGCAACGGTGACCTTGATGGCAGTCTCTCCAGCTTTGACACCGGTTACGAGACCCTTGTCGGTGACAGTTGCAATCTCTGCATTGGCAGACTCGAACTTAACCTCCGTACCAGCAGGCTCTACCTTTACAGCTATTTGATGGCTTTTGCCAACAAGAAGCTTGATGTCTTGAGAGGATGCTTCGATAAGAAACCTAACCTCGGGGTCTGATCCTGGCTTGTCCTCTTTCTTGCAAGACGTGATGCCTAGCATAAGGGTGGCCAGCAGTGTGAGTGTGAACAAGAACTTTCTTTTCATTGTTGTATTTGTGTTGATAATTAGCGAATGTCGATATTCAAGCCTTCCTTTGAAGACAAATCTGCCACAAAGGTAGTTCATTATTCAGAACTGACAAGCAGTGAAGTCTAGTAATCTGTTTTCCCGAAGAACTTGGGGTGTGAGAACAAGATCGCTTGCAGTGGGGGACACTAGACGGAGACGGGGGCGGGGATGTGCGGGTAGGGGTTGTAGTCGGTGAGTGTGAAGTCGTCGTAGACGAAGTCGAAGAGCGACTGCCCACGGTCTCGTAGGGTCATCGTGGGGAGCGGGCGTGGCGTGCGGGTGAGCTGCAGGCGCGCCTGCTCAAGATGATTCTTATATAGATGCGCATCGCCGAGGGTGTGGATGAAGCGTCCGGGACGCAGTCCCGTGACTTGCGCTGTCATCATAAGGAGGAGGGCGTAGGAGGCGATGTTGAAGGGAACCCCGAGGAAGATGTCGGCACTGCGCTGGTAGAGCTGCAGGTCGAGCTTGTCTCCCACGACGTAGTACTGCATAAGGCAGTGACAAGGAGAGAGGTGCATAAGGGGTAGGTCGGCAACATTCCAAGCTGAGACGACGATGCGTCGGCTGTCTGGCTGATGCTGTATGAGGTCAAGGGCTTGCTGCATCTGGTCGATGGGCTGCCCTGTGTGTGGGTCGAACCAATGTCTCCACTGCGCCCCGTAGATGGGACCTAGGTCACCCTCTTCGTCTGCCCACTCATCCCAAATAGAAACCTTGTTGTCGTGCAGGTACTGGAGGTTGGTATCGCCCTTGAGAAACCATAGTAGCTCGTGAATGATGCTGCGCAGGTGTAGCTTCTTGGTGGTGAGTAGAGGGAAGCCGTCGGCTAGGTCGAAAGTCATCTGATGTCCGAAGACACCGACGGTGCCTGTGCCAGTGCGGTCTGTACGTTCGTTGCCCTCGGTGAGGACACGCTCTATCAGGTCAAGGTATTGCTGCATAGTGGAGTGGAGAGAATCGGGGGAGGTATCGGAGTGGACGAGTAACCCGATGTAGGGACGCACGGTCGGTGCGTCCGTCCCCGTTAAAACCAGGATACTGTAGCCTTTGACGCAACGGACGCACAGACCGTGCGTCCCTACAAAGGGTTACTCGTCTGTGATCGCTACGCCTCAGTGGCGGGTGTAGAGGTCTGCACAGCGTAGTGCTGGAGCTGCTTGGGGTCGAAGCGACGTATCTGTCCCTCGCACTTGTCCATCTCCCCACTAGCGTACTGTATATATACGTGTGTGGAGTGCTCGTAGAGGTCGGGACGATCCTGCGCTGCGATGAGTAGCAGGTGTGCAAAGATGCAGTGCCCATACATCTCGACGAGACGACGAGCGTGGTAGTCGAGGAGGGTCTGATCCTTAGCTTCGGTGACTAGCTCGGTGCAAGCCTTAGCACGCTCTATCCAGGTGGCTAGTAGCTCCTTGGTCTCCTGCCACTCGGGCGAGACAGCTACCTGCTGGTACTCCTCTAGGCGTGCGAAGTATGTGCCGGTGGTGACGTGGCGGATAGCCGCTACGACCTGTAGCTGCGTGGTACCCTCGTAGATGTTGGTGATACGTACGTCACGATAGAGACGCTCGCAGGTGTAGTCCTTCATATAGCCTGAGCCACCGTAGATCTGGATGCAGTCGTAGACGTTTTGGTTAGCTAGCTCGGTGCTCATACCTTTGCCAATAGGCGTATAAGCGTCAGCCAGACGGCTGTAGTACTTCTGCTCCTTGCGCTCCTCGGGGGTCAGCTTGCGCTCACGAGCTATGTCGTCGTAAGCCTTGTACATATCCACGAAGCGACTCGTCTCGTAGAGATGCGCACGGGTTGCGTCAGCCTTAGCGCGTATCAGAGCTAGCATCTCATAGACAGCGGGGAACTTGTCGATGGCGTGTCCATACTGATGACGGTCGGCAGCGTAAGCCTTAGCCTCACGATAGGCAGCCTCAGAGATACCCACAGCTTGCGCCATAATGCCTAGACGAGCGCCATTCATCAGAGACATAACGTAGCGAATGAGTCCTAGACGTCGCTCACCACATAGCTCGGCAGGAGCATCCTTAAAGACGAGCTCGCAGGTGGGGACACCCTTGATACCCATCTTATTCTCAATGCGACGGACGGTCACGCCCCCCTTCTTAGCATCATAGATAAACATGGAGAGACCACGTGCATCCTTGGTTCCCTCCTCACTACGAGCTAGTACGAGGTGTATGTCTGAGTCGCCATTAGTGATAAAGCGCTTGACACCGTTGAGGTACCACTGCTGGTCAGCCTCATTGTAAGTAGCCTTGAGCATAACCGCCTGCAGGTCACTACCTGCGTCCGGCTCGGTCAAGTCCATAGACATCGTCTCGCCTGCGCAGACACGGGGAAGGAAGCGCTCACGCTGATCCTCGGAGCCAAACTCGTAAAGCGTCTCGGCGCAGTCTTGTAGTCCCCAAAGGTTCTCAAAGCCCGCATCAGCACGTGAGACCATATCGGCAGCCATAATATAAGGAGTGATCGGCATATTGAGACCTCCGTAGCGACGGGGGAGAGCCATACCCATGAGTCCGGTCTGTCGTACCGTATCCAGGTTTTGCGCTGTGAGCGGATCGTAAGAGACACGTCCCTCGTGGAGTGTCGGACCCGTCAGATCCACCTCGGCAGCATTGGGTGCGATCACCTCGCCACACACCTCACCGACCACCTCTAGTACACGCTGGTAGCTATCCAGCGCATCGGCATAGTCTGAGGGGGCATAGTCATATTGGTCAGCATCGGCATAGTCACGCTCCTTAAGCTTGGCAATGCGCTCCATAAGCGGATGCTGGAGGTGGTACTGTATATGTGGATTGTCTGTATAGAAATTAGCCATGATTCTGTCGTCTAGAGGGAATTACTTAGAGTTTTGCTTATAGTACTTGATGAGCTTGGGGATGACCTCCTCGATACGCCCCGTGATGACGTAGTCGGCGATCGTGTTGATCGGAGCGTCGGGGTCCGTATTGATAGAGATGATCATCGAGCTCTCCTGCATACCAGCCACATGCTGTATCTGTCCGCTGATACCGCAGGCGATGTATAGCTTAGGACGTACGGTCACGCCAGTTTGTCCTATCTGTCGCTCATGCTCGGTAAAGCCCGCATCGACGGCTGCACGCGTAGCACCTACCTCTCCGCCTAGGAGCTCTGCCAGCTCGTGAAGCAGCTCAAAGCTCTCAGCGCTACCGACTCCATAACCACCCGATACGATGATGGGGGCTCCGCCAAGGTTGATCTTGCTCTTGGCAACGTGGCGGTCGATGATCTCGATGACAAAGTCCTCATCACGGACGAAGTCAGCTACCGAATGGTTGATCACCTCGCCCTTGTGGTCTGCTTTGTAGATCTCCTTTTTCATCACGCCTGGGCGTACCGTCGCCATCTGTGGACGATGCTCGGGGTTGACAATGGTTGCTACGATGTTACCCCCGAAAGCTGGACGGATTTGGTAGAGGAGGTTCTTGAACTCCTTGTCCTTGTCGGTATAGTCACCGATCTCCAGAGAGGTACAGTCAGCGGTGAGTCCGCTGCCCAGTGACGAAGAGACGCGGGGCCCTAGGTCACGGCCTATGGTTGTCGCACCGAGGAGGCAGATCTGCGGCTGCTCCTGCTGAAATAGCTTGATGACGATGCTCGCATGTGGTAGCGTCTGGTAATGCTCCAGACGAGGATCTACGAAGAGGTGTAGCTTGTCTACGCCATAGGGCATAACCGTGTCGGCGATCCCCTCAGCGCGGTCGGTGATAGCTATCGCCTCTAGTGCCACGCCCAGCTGGTTGGCCAGTGAGCGCCCCTTGGTGAGTAGCTCTAGGCTGACGTCGTGTACGCTCCCATCTTCGATCTCTAGGTATACGAATAGATTGTTCATAGTCTGTCTTGTTATATGGGTGTGCAAAAGCGGCACTCTTTCAGCCGATGGTGTGGTTTGCTAATAGGGTTTGTATCAAAGTCTCTAGGTCGGCATCGCTACTGGAGAGGTGCATCACCTCCTTAGCCTTAAAGACAACGCTCTCGATACTCTTGACCTTCGTCGGAGAGCCTGATAGGCCACACTGAGCTATGTCTGCGCCAGTACTCTCAGCCGTTAAGATGTCGATAGTCAGCTCCTCGGGATTGCGCTCGATACGCTTGCGCCAGGTCTCGGGTAGCGTCTCTAGCTCTAGGGCCGAGACAGCATACTTGTACTTCTGTACACGCTTAGCATTGCGCAGGCGGCAGGGAGCTGCGCTCCCCGTGACCGTCAGCAGGAGCGGCTTGTGAGCACGTACTGTCTCCACGCCATGCTCTAGACGGCGGGTGATGGTGAGCTGGTCGCCCTCTATCTGGTCTATCTGCTCGCAGTAGGTAACCACGTTGATGCCAAGCTTCTCGCCCACCTGCGGACCCACCTGAGCGGTGTCGCCATCGATAGCCTGACGGCCACCGAGGATGAGGTCGGGCAGTCCACCCTTGCAGATATGACGTATAGCGCAGGCCAAAGCGTAGCTCGTGGCGAGCGTATCAGCCCCAGCGAAAGCTCTATCGGTCAGCAGGTAACCGTGGTCAGCGCCACGATAGAGCGCCTCACGGATGATCTCAGCAGCACGGGGAGGACCCATGGTGAGTACGGAGACACGGCAGTCGGGGTTCTGCTCCTTGATGCGGAGCGCCTGCTCGAGCGCGTTTAGATCCTCGGGGTTAAAGATAGCGTCGAGGGCGGCACGATTCACAGTGCCGTCAGCCTTCATAGCATCTTTGCCGACATTACGTGTGTCGGGGACTTGCTTGGCAAGTACGATGATATCTTTGATCATATTTAGGTCGTAGTTGTGGTTTATACTTGTTTGGATAGTTTGAGTCGCTCGAGGACTTTGTTTTGTCCCACGACCACCTTGTAGGGCTTGACATAGTTCGGCTCCCAGTAGGCGGTGTCGACATATTGCTCCCTCAGCCAGTAGCTGCGCGCTACGGTGGCGAGCGTCTCGGCCGTTGGCGGAGCGACAGCGGTACCCTCTACGGGCAGCGAACCGACGTAGACGACACGGCTCTCGGCGGGTGCGTGCCACTCTGATGAGATGGTGACAAAAATTGCTTTGTCACGAGGTACCCCCTCAGCGTCGAAAGTCTGCTGGTAAGCGTTCCCATGCCCCGCATCGAGCAGCGCAACGGTTTCACCAGCAAAGCTCGGCAAGCCTGCCAGTAGGAGTTGCAGGGTGGAGACGGCAATGAGCGGGATGTTTCGCCCGAAGGCTAGTCCCTTAGCCAGTGCAGCACCTATGCGTAGCCCCGTGTAGGAGCCCGGCCCATCGGTCGTCGCTATGGCAGCTATCTGGTAGCCATGCTCTTGGCACCAGAAGATAGCCTCCTTAGTATAGCTCCCGATGAGTACCGCATTAGATACTTCGGTCTCTTGGTATACCTTATTATATAGTATCTGCTCGCTGTCGGTCACAGCGACGCTACACCCCTGTAGGGCGGTGTCGATGGCTAGGAGTACAGGTTTCGTTGCGTTCATAAGCACTAAGGTGCCAAACGATTGACAAGCCACGAGTTATCCTCCTGACGCTCATAGAGGAAGCGGTCGTGCAGACGACTAGGCCGGCCCTGCCAAAACTCTATACGACTAGGCAATACGGCAAAGCCTCCCCAGTTGTCGGGGCGTGGCACCGTCTGCAGGGCAAACTTAGCAGCCTCCTTGGCAAAGTGCGTATAGATGTAGTTGCGGTCAGGTATCGGGTGGCTCTGTGGGGAGATACGTGCACCGACACGACTCTTGTAGGGGCGTGTGGCGAAGTACTGATCACTGATCTCAGGCTCTAGATGCCGTACCGTACCCTCGACATGTATCTGTCGCTCCAGCTCGTGCCAGAGGAAGGTGAGACTGACGTATGGGTTGGCAGCCATTTGCTGACCCTTACGACTCTCGTAGTTGCTGTAGAAGATAAACTCCTCACCGAGAAGCTCCTTGAGCAGTACGGTTCTTGAACTAGGGTGTCCATCGGGTGTACTGGTGCAGACTAGCACTGCTGTAGGCTCTAGGACCTTGGGGTCGTCCACCGCCTCTTGTAGCCACAGCCTAGCTAGTTCAAAGGGATCGTCCGTTAGATCCTTACGACTGAGGCTCCTGCGGCCGTAGTCACGTCGTATGTCTTCGTAATGTAGATCCATAACTAATATATTATAGGATAGGTGATACGATGCTCTAGACGAACAGGCTCACCATTCATTCGCTTACAAAGATACAGAATTTCGCTCTTAACGGCTCGCTCCTATGAGCGCATTTCAGTTTCATAGGCGTGAAACTCTAGTTTCATAGGTAAGAAACTCCAGTTTCATCTAGGAGAAACAATCGGTTTTGCCTTAGAAGAGGCAGATCTCCACGTGGAAATTCTCAGATCCCCACGTGGAAACTGAAAATTCTCCACGTGGGCGAGAAACAAAACTTCGGAGGAATCAAATGAAACTTCGGAGGAAATGATTCTCGTTCACGTGGAAAATGAAAAACCACCACGTGGAGATTCGCAGTTCTTCACGTGGGTATTGATGGTTCCTGCCCCAAAAACGCACCTTGACCCACCAGCGAGTCTCTCGTTAGTTCCAATCGCTCCGATCACTAATCTCTAACTTCTAATCTCCAACCTCCAAGAAAAAGGGCGCTACTCGAGAGGTTTGCAAAATTGGTGCTAGTCAAAAGGTGGCGTAAGTAAAGTAATTTGTATAACTTTGCGACATCGGTCAGCTCCTGCTACACCTATTGCTCTCTGCTTAGAAGCGGAGAGATGTGGGGCGGGTTGCCGTGGAGCGTGTCGCACGAAGTGGTGATGCGTCTCGCTGTGGGGCTACTACAGATATGGTGGTACTCACGAATGTGTAACGCAGTAAAATGATATATGTCACCTCTCCTACGATAGGGGAGTGGCGCAGTATGATGTCAGATTTGGTGTCGCCCTTTAAGGCCTTTCTCAAGCAGCACGGCTATCAGCTGACTTCTGAGCGAGTAGAGATTGCTCAGGTGGTCAGTCTGCAGCGTCGTATCTTTACGACAGAGGGGCTGATAGCTCAGCTTAAGGAGGGTGGCTATCGCCAGAGCCGTGGCACGGTCTATAGTACGGTGCGTCTGCTAGCTGAGTCGGGCCTGATCGTACAGCTCCCGCAGGCGAGCGAGGCACACTATCTGACCAGCGAGCAGGCTAGTCTCTATGCTGTCTGTCGCTGTCGCTCTTGTGGCGCTGAGGTGCTCTACAGACAGCCTCGACGTCTCCAGGCGCTACGTCATACTACGATGCATCGCTATCGTCTGGCACAGCCTCTGCTGATCTTCTCCGGACTATGCCAGCGCTGCGAGCGTGAGATCGCTAAAACGAATAACAAGAAGTCAGCGACCCAGTCGGGAAGGCAACAACAAGCCTCCTCAAGTCGCTGACTGATAGAGATATATTAAGATATGAACAAGAAGAAGGTAGACGTCCTACTCGGACTACAATGGGGCGATGAGGGCAAAGGCAAGATCGTTGACGTCTTGACCCCAGGCTATCAGATGGTAGCACGCTTTCAAGGAGGCCCTAATGCGGGGCATACACTAGAGTTTGAGGGACAGCGCTACGTATTGCGTTCGATCCCCTCAGGTATCTTCCAGGGCAACAAGCTCAACCTGATCGGCAATGGTGTCGTACTCGACCCCGTCTTGCTACGTGAGGAGGCTGAGCAGCTGGCTCAGAGCGGCCATGACATCAAGAAGCGGCTAGTCATATCCCGCAAGGCGCACCTGATCCTCCCGACGCATCGTCTGCTAGATGCTGCTCAGGAGCTCTCTAAGGGCGCTGCGAAGATTGGTACCACGGGCAAGGGCATAGGACCCTGCTATACAGACAAAGTGGCTCGCACGGGACTACGCATCGGTGACATCGAGCGAGAATTCGAGACTCGCTACAAAGCTATACGGGATCGCCACGTGGATCTCTTGCAGAAGATGGGAGCTGACCTCTCTAAGTTGCCTGAGATGGAGGAGGCTTTCTACCAAGCTATCGAGTACCTCAAGGGATATCAGTTTGTAGATAGTGAAATCCTTATCAACGAAGCGCTGGAGGAGGGGCTGAACGTCCTTGCTGAGGGTGCGCAGGGTTCGCTACTGGATGTGGACTTCGGTACCTATCCCTTTGTGACGAGTAGTAACACGGTGAGTGCTGGCTGCTGTATCGGTCTCGGCATCTCGCCCAAGGCGATAGGTCGCGTCTACGGTATCTTCAAGGCATACTGTACACGAGTCGGTGCTGGTCCTTTCCCCACAGAGCTACAAGATGAGGTGGGGCACTTGATGGCAGACCGTGGTCATGAGTTTGGCGCAGTGACGGGACGTCCTCGTCGCTGTGGCTGGATAGACCTTGTAGCCCTGCGCTACACGATCATGCTCAGCGGTGTGACTCACTTGATTATGATGAAGAGTGATGTGCTCGATACGCTCTCTACGATTAAGGCTTGTGTCGCCTACCGCATAGGAGACAAGGAGTACAAGAATATGCCGTACTCCCTCGAGGCAGACATAGAGCCTATCTATCAGGAACTACCAGGCTGGCAGACGCCACTAGACGGTTGTCGCTCGGAGCAAGAGCTACCAGACGCCTTCCGTCACTATGTAGCCTTCCTAGAGGCACAGCTACGAGTACCTATCTCGATCATATCTGTAGGGCCTGACCGCTCACAGACCATTATGCGTAAGCTCAACAATGAACTATAAAGAAACGGTAGACTATCTCTACCAAGCGACCCCTTGCTATCAAAACCAAGGGGGCGATGCCTATAAGCCTGGCCTAGAGCGTATGCAGCAGATGTGCGAGGCTATAGGCAATCCTCAGCGATACATTCGCACGATCCATGTGGGTGGTACGAATGGTAAGGGTTCGACCACCTCGCTTATAGCTGCTGTGCTGACAGCTGCTGGCTACAAGGTGGGACTCTTTACCTCGCCACACCTAGTGGACTTTCGTGAGCGCATACGGATCAATGGCGAGATGATCTCCGAGGAGGAGGTGGTCGCTTTTGTCGAGCGGACACGTCCCCTGATTGAGTCTGTCGGACCCTCATTCTTTGAGTACACGACCTTGATGGCGTTTGAGCATTTCCACACTCATGAGGTGGACTACGCTGTCATCGAGGTGGGGCTAGGAGGACGACTAGACAGTACCAATGTGATACTGCCTAAGCTCTCAATCATAACCAACATAAGTCTCGACCATACGCAATATCTCGGCAATACGCTCGAAGCAATTGCCTACGAGAAGGCGGGTATCATCAAGGAGGGTGTTCATGCGGTCATTGGCAATGCTGGTGGCTCTGTGCGTGAGCTCTTTGAGCAGGTGGCTGATGAGCGTCATGCTCCGATCACCTTTTGCGAAGATGAGCACACGATCAAGCGATACGATGAGCTCCACCCTGGCATGCGACTGGACACCGTCGACTATGGACTCCTAGAGACGCCCCTCTCGGGCGATGCACAGCTGGAAAATGCGCATACCGTCTTGACCGCACTCCGCATCCTTGACGACAAAGTGCTTGACACGCCACTCACTCATGAGGTGGTGGCACGAGGCTTTGCTGAGCTGTACAAGCTCTCGGGACTACGTGGCCGCTGGGAGACGCTCTCGACAGATCCACATATCGTATGTGACACAGCACACAATCCTGCTGGGGTTGCTGTCGTAGCACATCAGCTCGAAGAGGAATCCTATGATCACTTATATATAATAGTAGGTATGAGTGCCGACAAGGATATAGACACCAACTTGGCTCTCCTGCCTTCGTCAGCTCGCTACTACTTCTGCACGACAGCGTCACAGCGTACGCTACCCGCCGAGGAGCTACAGCAACGAGCTGAGGCGATCGGCCTAAGGGGGAGAGCTTATCCCTCGGTAGAGGAGGCGCTGCAGGAGGTCTTGGCGCATGCTAATGCTGGCGACTTGATCTTCGTGGGCGGTAGTAACTTCATCGTGGCAGAACTACTCAAGAGCTATCCCTTGATACAAAAAGAGCGTCCAGTCCCTATGGAGGGCTAGACGCTCTATCTATAACTACGCATCAACAAACTAAACATACTACATAAAGTAATGACTGAAACTACACAACTGAAGACCCTGCGAGACAGCGCAGGGATGAGATGGCTAGCGCTGGCGCTAGTCGCACTCACGATGTTCTTTGCCTACATGTTTGTAGACATCCTCTCACCTGTCAAGACGATGGTCGAGTCTGAGCTTAACTGGAGCTCTACCGTCTTCGGCACCTATGGAGGTAGTGAGTTCTTTATCAATGTATTCTTCTTCTTCCTCATCTTCGCTGGTATCATCCTAGACAAGATGGGAGTACGCTTTACCTTCCTCCTATCAGGCTCTCTGATGGTGATCGGAGCTTTGATCAAGCTGTACGCACTGAGTCCCGCCTTTAATGCAGGAGGCTTCGGGTATAACTTCTTCAACAGCTTCTGGCCCGCTATGCCAGCCTCCGCAAAGCTAGCTTGTGTGGGCTTTGCCATCTTTGGGTGTGGTACCGAGATGGGAGGCGTTACGGTCTCTCGATCCATCGTTAAGTGGTTTGAGGGCAAGGAGATGGCGCTCGCTATGGGTATCGAGATGGCTGTGGCTCGTCTTGGTGTCTTCGCAGTCTTTTGGCTCTCACCAATGATTGCTGAGCAGTATGGTACGGTACGCGCTTCTGTGTTCTTTGGTACTTGTCTCCTTGTCGTAGCTCTACTTCTTTATGTGGTTTACTTCTTTATGGATAGGAAGCTTGACCAGCAGCTAGAAGCAGCTCACGCTGCTGTAGCGCAAGAGGAGGAAGAGCCCTTTAAGTTTAGAGACCTCGGTCATGTCTTTGGCAATTCGATGTTTTGGATCGTTGCGATCCTCTGCGTGCTCTACTACTCAGCTATCTTCCCCTTCCAGAAGTTTGCTACCGAGATGCTTGTGAGCAACGTGGGCTTTGAACCAGATGTGGCTGCTAAGATCTTTAGTCTCTTCCCAGTAGGAGCTATGGTTATAACCCCAATCTTGGGCTTCTACCTAGATGCTCGTGGTAAGGGTGCGACGATGCTGATGATCGGTGCTATCCTGATGATCGTCTGCCACGGTACGTTTGCTTTCTTCCCATTCAGCACGGTCTCTCACGGGCTAGCTACCACAATTGCCGTCGCAGCCATCGTAGTACTAGGTATCTCCTTCTCACTAGTTCCTGCAGCGCTATGGCCTTCCGTACCTAAGATTATCCCAGCTAAGGTGCTAGGCTCTGCTTACTCAGCTATCTTCTGGATCCAGAATATCGGACTTATGGCTGTGCCTATGCTTATTGGCGCCATCCTCGATGCTAACAATCAGAACGTAGCTCCTGGACAGCCTAAGGATTACTTCCAGGCTATGCTCGTCTTTACAGCATTTGGTGTAGTAGCTCTCATCACGGCTATACTCCTTAAGGCAGCTGACAAGAAGAAGGGCTACGGCCTTGAGTTGCCGAACATTAAGAAGTAACTTATCCGTCGGGGAAGGGACTCTTTTGGAGTGAGTCATCGAGCCTTTTAGGGAAGACTTAACTGAAAGGTGTAGGCTACTCGCAAAAATCTTCGTACATTTGTGCCGAGAGAGCTGGCTCTACTTGATAGCACGCTCCAAAAGAACTACCCTTCATACCGAAGAAATAAGATAACTCGCTATATGGAAATCAAGAAATCACCCCACGCAGACCTAAGAAAGACGATACCCTTATCGTTGGCTATGGGTTTGGTCTTAGCTCTAGGTATCCTTTATACCGCTCTAGAGTGGACCTCTACAAAGGACGATAGTGCAGATGAGATGACATCTCTCAATATCGCTGATATGGAGGATGCGCTCATTATCAACGAGCAACAAGAAGAGCAACCCGAACCAGAGCCTGAGGCTCCACAGGAAGTCGTAGAGGTAGCACTACCTGAGGAGTTTAAGGTTGTGGACGATAACAAGGAGGTTGCTAAGATTTCAATTGTCTCTGTAGACCAAGATCGTGAGCTACCACCGCCACCCGTTATCGTGCAGCCTGTACAGACTGTCGAGGAACCCGAGGATCAAATCTTCGAGATTGTTGAGAATCCTGCTGTACCACCTACGGGTGATATACCCTCACTGCTTAAGTGGATTGCTAATCACATCGAGTATCCACAGAGTGCTCTAGACAACAATATCCAGGGTAAGGTCGTACTCCGCTTCGTCGTGGAGAAGGACGGATCTATCGGAGATGTCGTTGTGGCACGTAAGGTAGATCCTGCACTAGACAAAGAGGCTGTACGTGTCCTTAAGTCTATGCCTAAGTGGACGCCAGGTAAGCAGCGTGGCAAGGCCGTACGCTCTTACTTTACACTACCTATTGCCTTCGTCCTAGGCTAATGCAAAAGGTGTGAAACCCTTTCTGTAGTAACACACAAAGTTGACGGATGATATAGGTGTCTCCCTACGTTGTTAACTCAACCCGCTACCAAGTAGCTCTAGTAGGTAGATAGCTATATCGCCCGCTAGCTCCTTATCACAGAAAGTCTCTACACCTCATATTAACCAAGAAATGTCTCAAACATTAGAAGCCAAAGACCTGAGAGCTTATCGCCAGATAGTGCAGGACACTCTGCAACGTCTGATGCTAGATAAGCGCACTCCTCAAGCTCTCTATGCTCCGATACGGTATACGTTGGAGCAAGAGGGGGCTAAGCGTGTGCGTCCTGTTTTGGCGCTCTTGATGCAGGCGTACTTACGTCCCGAGGCACCCTTGGTAGCATCGCCTATAGTAGCTCTAGAGGTCTTTCACAACTTCACGCTACTACATGACGATGTGATGGACAATTCTCCCGTACGACGTGGCAAGCCCTCGGTCTATGCTAAGTATGGACTGACACCCGCCATCCTCTCGGGAGATGCTATGCTCATTCTAGCTTATCAGATGCTTACAGAGGGTGTTTCTCCTGAGATGCTCCCTGATCTGATACAAGACTTCAATAAGATGGCTACGCTCATTATGGAGGGTCAGCAGTTAGACCTAGAGTATGAGCAGCTAGATTATGTCTCTAAGGAGCAATACCTAGAGATGATCGGCTATAAGACAGCGGTCTTGATAGCCACGGCTACGCACTTTGGAGCTATCCTATCGAAGGGGAGTGCTACAGAGCTCGAGTCCTCTTATGCTTTTGGGTGGAACCTCGGGTTAGCCTTTCAGCTTCAAGATGACTACTTAGATCTATACGGAGATAGTGAGACCTTTGGCAAACCTCTCGGAGGGGACATACTAGAGGGCAAGAAGACTATTCTCCATACACTCGCCTATGCTACTGCTTCTCCAGCTCAGCGACAAGCACTCACAGAGGCGATGCGTAGATCTAACGAGCAGGCTGAAGAGAAGATCTCTGCAGTCAAGGCTCTATATGACGAGATGGACATTGCCACGCAAGTGCAGGCACTCGTACGAGACTACTTAGCAGAGGCGCAGAAGGCTCTAGACGCTTTGGAGTCCGATTCTGGTAGAGAGGCCACGCTGTTGCGAGCGTTTGTAACCAAACTAGCTGAGCGCAACACTTAAACGCTGAGTCCTTAGCGAAGGACTAGCATCTTCTAGCGAAAGGGAAAAGCTTCCCTTTGGTTAGATCAATGAGGTAGGACAGAGATGCTGATAGATACCCACACACATATATATGGTGTCGAGTATGACGCTGATAGAGATGCTGTCATCTCAGCAGCTTGTCAGGCAGGGGTAGACTATATGGTTATGCCCAATGTAGATCTCACGTCACTCCCTCTACTAGTCGAGACACACCACACCTATCCTGATCGTACAGCGATGGCGCTAGGACTGCACCCCACTTCAGTGGAGGCAGACTATGCAGAGCAGCTACGTCAGCTACGCCAATACATAGCTCAGTCTAATGAGGTGATAGTAGCGATAGGGGAGATTGGACTAGACTTCTATTGGGATCGTACCTACGTGGACGAGCAGCAGAAAGCTCTCATCGAGCAAGTTGGATGGGCTACAGAGCTAGACCTACCAGTGATACTGCATGTACGATCAGCGTTAGACGAGACGATCGACCTCTTGACATCTCACTTCGCTCCCGAGAAACTCCGTGGAGTCTTTCACTGCTTCGAAGGCGAAGAGACACAGCTACAGCGCATTTTGGATCACTTGCCACTGATGATGATAGGGATCAATGGCAACGTAACCTATAAGCGGTCTCGCACCGCTCGACTGCTGTCTCAGATACCTCTAGACAAGATGCTTCTAGAGACAGACGCACCCTATTTGGCTCCTATTCCCCAGCGGGGGAAGCGCAATGAGCCAGCATATTTAGTTCATACAGCTAGCTATGTCGCAGATCAGATCGGCATCTCACTAGAGAGCTTGGCAGAGCACACGACAAGTAACGCTATACGGCTCTTTTCCTTAGACTTAATCGCTTAGCCAATGATTGTAACATCTCACAAAGCTTCCCGAATTAGGTCGCAAAAAGCGAGATCAGAGGTCTAGATGCGTGCTAAGTCGCCAAATTTCTTTAGATTTGCACTGCTAAATGGATCAAGAGCGCCTATTTGCTGAGGCATCTAGTTGGAAAGAACAGACAAACATAGCAGGAAATAACAAGAAGAACAGACTCATAAGGAGAGATGCTCGAGTGGCTGAAGAGGCACGCCTGGAAAGCGTGTAAACGTCGAAAACGTTTCGAGGGTTCGAATCCCTCTCTCTCCGCAGTAATAACAATCAAACTAGAAATAATCAACTAACACAACTATCGCAATGAAAAAGTTATTTGCAACGTTATCATGCATGGCTCTACTCACACTGGGCCTCACACAGATGACCTACGCACAGGAGGCTACCGCAGATGCTGTAGACTCTGCGACCACAGAGGAGGTGACTCCTACTCCCGTTGATGAGGCTGTCGAAGCCGATATGGAGGCTGTGATGGAGCAAGATGCTACAGCTGATCAGTCTTTCCACCAGGCTCTCAAGACCAAGTTCATCGAGGGTGGTGCTGACTTTATGGCACTCATCGCACTCGTCTTGATCCTCGGTCTTGTTCTCTGTCTAGAGCGTATCATCTACCTCAACCTAGCAGACAATAACTACGAGGCATTCCTACGCAAGATCGAGGAGGCTCTCAACCGCGGTGATATGAATGGTGCTAAGGAGATCGCACGCAACACGCGTGGTCCTGTCGCTTCCATCGCATATCAAGCACTCATGCGCTTTGATCAGGGCATCGACGTAGTCGAGCGTTCTATCGTCTCCTACGGAGGTGTACAGGGCGGACTCCTCGAGAAGAACCTCTCTTGGATTACCCTCTTCATCGCTATTGCTCCTTCACTCGGATTCCTTGGTACTGTCGTTGGTATGGTCATGGCATTCGATAAGATTGAGAAGGTAGGTGATATCAGCCCGACGGTCGTCGCTGGTGGTATGAAGGTGGCTCTGATTACGACCATCGGTGGTCTTATCGTTGCTATGATCCTACAGGTCTTCTACAACTACATCCTATCTAAAGTTGAGTCTATCCTCAATCGTATGGAGGATGCCTCAATCACGCTAGTTGACTTTGCTATCAAGTACAACCTCCATAAGTAATACGCAACCATGGCAGTTACCAAAATTCGTAAGATCTCTAGCTGGACGCTACTAGTACTCTTAGTAGTTTCCGTTGCGGTCTGCCTTGCGTTCTTCGTCGGGGGAGTCGAGCTAGATGCTGCGGGCAATAAGGTCTATGCCAATACAGACTTAGTCTTGTATTGGGGCTATACACTTGTTGCGCTGACGCTCATAGCAACGATAGTATTCGCTATCGTATCCCTAATCCAAGGATTCCGCACCAATCCTAAGAGAGCTCTTCAGAGTCTCTTAGTCTTCATAGTCTTGATAGTCATACTAGCTATCACCTACGCTATAGGCGATGGCACTCCGATGTCTGTCAATGAAGACTCAGCACAATACAACACTCCAGGGTGGCTTAAAACCATCGATATGTGTATCTACACCACTTACACGCTCGTAGCTCTCATCATTGCGGGTGTCATCTGGGGTGGTATCCGCAAGCGTCTTGCCAAGTAAGTAATCAAACATATCAGTAAAGAGCAATGTCTAAAACTAAAAAGAAGGTACCCAGTATCAATGGGTCATCCATGGCCGACATCTCTTTTATTCTTCTGATCTTCTTCTTGATTACTACTTCAATGGACACCGATCAGGGACTAAAGAGGCGCCTACCGCCGTTGGTTCCCCCCGAGCAACAGCAACAAGATATCGAGATACGTGATCGTAACGTACTCCGTATCCTTGTGAACCGCTCGGATCAGATAGCTATCATCAAAAAAGATGCGTCAGGACGTGACGATATGGCTATCGTACCTCTTGATAGGCTCAAAGATCGTACTGTCGAGTTTATCCTCAACCCTCAAGATTTGCCACATCTCCCAGAGAAGGAGACTCGCTACATCGCAGGGCTAGGAGATCGACTCGTGACGATATCTTCGTATGCTATCTCGCTCAAGAACGAGGTCGAGACCAGCTATCAGATGTATATCGACGTACAGAACGAGCTACTCCGTGCTTACAATGAGGTATGGGATATCGTCGCTCAGAAGGAGTATGGTCAGTCATATGATGACCTTACACCAGACAAGCAGAAGGTGGTAGTCGACTGCTATCCGATGCACATCTCTGAGATGCCACTCAACTCCTAATCTTCAACTTATAGCGCTTTATTATGGGAAAGTTCAAACAAGCTGGAGGGCGTACGATGCCTGAGCTGAATACATCCTCACTGCCAGACTTGATTTTTGCCTTTCTGTTTTTCATTATGATGGTGACGAGTATTCGAGAGGTCACACCTAAGGTAGCCTTTCAGAATCTCCCCACAGCGACAGAGCTAACCAAGTTGGAGGAGAAGTCTCTTGTATCCTTTATCTATGTAGGTAAGCCTATACCTGAGCTCCAGTCGAAGTTTGGTACAGCGCCAGCTATCCAGCTCAACGACCAGATTACTACGGATGCCTCTGCCGTCTATGGCTTCGTCAAGGATCAAGAAGCTCAGATACAAGATGAGCGTCGCAAGCTGATGACCATCTCTATCAAGGGTGATGCCTCTACTAAGATGAAAATCATAGCAGATATCAAGCAAGAGCTACGTCGTGCTGATGCACTGAATATATCATACTCAGCAAGACCTAAGCGAGATAACTAATAGAGACACATTGCGCTAAGCAATAAACTCTCTCACTTAATAACGAGGAGGGTGCTACTAATATAGATGTAGCTCCCTCCTCTCTGTATGACGGGCATGTTATACATCTGTGGTGAAAGTCCACACGGGGCGTAGTTGCCAACGAACCCCATAGCGACTTGCAAGTTTCAAGGGGCGACCCTTGGGAGAGAAGAAGCAATAGCGAATTCGTGGCCTGACGAACAGAAACCTAATACTAAGGCGTATCAAGCGGACAAGCTGGCAAAGGACAGTGAAGATCCAAAAGGCAACCGTAACCTTGATGCGTAAATTAGGCAGGTAAACGATGAAAGATGTATGACTTATCCCGCGAGGCCTCGGCAGTCCTAGAGGATAGTAACAACGAATGTCGAGGAGTCAGCAGAGGTCGAAGTAGCCGTTCTCGCGCAGGACAAGGCGAAGGACCGAATAATTCGTAACGTCAATCAAGAATGTATGTTCCGATGTACATTGCTGACGAGTGGCAACGGTCAAAACGTCAATGCGATCGACCACATAGAGCTAAACAGGTATCCATCGGAAGCGGAAATTAAGAAAGACGGGAGATGAAACTAATCGAACATGATTAGCCACTCTTTGAAAACGAATTAAACCGCCGTATGCCGAACGGCACGTACGGTGGTGTGAGAGGGAAGGAAACGAAAGTAGGTCAGAAAACTTTCGTTTCCCGACCTACTCGATTCTTGTGGCGTATGCTACGAGGGCATTCGCCGAACTATGTGATCGCCTCTCGCTCTTAGTAGGCTAGACCCTCACGGGCTAGCTTCTCTTCCTGCTTGTAAAAGCGGAAGGTCTTCACCTGTAGCTCTACAGATGCATCGTCATCGCAGACGATGATGCTGGCTGGGTGTAGTTGCAGTGCCGAGATGGGACACATCTGCGTGATATGCCCTTCGACGGCTTTGCAGAGCGCATGGGCTTTGTTAGATCCACTGATCAGGATCATCACCTCACGGGCGTCTGTCACGGTGCCGACACCTACGGTGAGGGCGCGTGTGGGTACCTTCGAGAGGTCATTGTCAAAGAAGCGGCTGTTGTCACGGATCGTCTCGGGCATCAGACGCACCTCACGGGTGCGAGAGGCTAGCGAGGAGCCTGGCTCGTTGAAGGCGATATGCCCATCAGAGCCGATACCTCCGATGAAGAGGTCGATACCTCCGAGCGACTGGATCATCTCTTCGTAAGCTTGGCACTCAGCGGTAGTGTTTTCAGCCAAGCCATTGAGGAGGTGTGTATTCTTCGGGTCGATGTCGATATGGTCGAAGAAGTTGCTCTTCATAAAGTAGTGATAGCTCTCGGGGTGCGAAGGCTCTAGACCTACATACTCGTCCATATTGACTGTAATTACGTTTTTGAAGCTAATGCGTCCAGCCTGACAGGCTTTGGCCAGCTCTTGATACATACCAATAGGGGTAGAGCCTGTGGGCAGACCGATCACAAAGGGACGGTCAGCTGTGGGGCCAAACTCATTGATGCGTTTGATCACATGCTCTGCTGCCCATGCGGACATGGCAGCATAATCTTGCTCGATAACAAGTCTCATAGATTATTAGTGTAGTTGGTATTTGGTATTAACGGTAAAGTTCTAATAGCCTCTTGCCAATAGCAGCGCCTAGATCACGACCCTGAGCGAGTTGCTCTGATGTGGCGGCACCCTTGATCTCTACGGGATCGGTTACCTGCTCGAAGGCTAGCTTCTCTAGAATCTCGGGCATAAGCTTGACAGCTTTACCAGCCCAAGTGCATCCGCCGAAGTAGCCGATGAGGTGGTGCTTGACCTCGCGGAGGGCAACCTTGTTGAGGATCTCACGCATCGGGGGGAAGAGTTCGTTGCTATAGGTCGGTGCGCCAACGATGAGGGCGCGATACTTGAAGATGTCACGGAGCATGTGGGAGGGATCGGCCGTGCTGACGTTGTGCACGACAATCTCCTTGATGCCGCTCTGTGCTAGTCCCTGAGCGACCGCCTCGGCCATCTGCTCAGTGTGACCATACATACTGCCGTAGAGGATGACCGCACCACAGCTTGTATCGTACTTGCTGAGCTGGTCGTAGATGGCGAGTGCCTGGGGGAAGCCGTGCTCCGTCCATACGGGTCCATGAGTCGGACAGATGTACTGTGGCGACAGACCGAGAGAACTGTACTTCTCTAGAGCTTTCTGTACGAATGTGCCAAACTTACCTACGATGCAGGCGTAGTAGCGGTACATCTCCTCGTAGTAGAGGTCGAGGTTCATATCTCGGTCTATGATAGCTCCATTGAGCGCGCCAAAGGTACCAAAGGCGTCGGCCGTAAAGAGGACGTTGTTCGAGCTTTCGTAGGTAAACATAACCTCGGGCCAGTGTACCATCGGTGCCATAACGAACTGGAAGGAGAAGCCCCCTACCTCTAGAGGCTCTTTCTCCGAAACGACTACGCGCTGCTCCTGAGGGATCGGTGCGAAGTAAGAGTCGAGCATACCGAAGGTCTTGGCATTGCCCACCACCTTCATCTCGGGATAGAGGGTGCGTAGGAGACCGATAGAGCCACTGTGATCAGGCTCCATATGGTTTACGATGAGGTAGTCGATGGGACGATCGCCGATGATCGCTTTGATCTCGCCAAGGTGCTTCTCAGCGGTGGCTATCTCGACACCATCAATGAGTACGACCTGCTCACCCACGAGCAGATAAGAGTTGTAGCTGACGCCATAGGGTAGTGACCAGGAGCCCTCGAAGAGTTGCTTCGTGCGGTCATTGACTCCGATATAGTATATTGAATCGGTAATCTGATTACGATATTCCATAGTATAATGGTTGCTTTGTATATAGTGAATAGATTTACTTCTTGTTTTGGTGAGCGGCTTGCTCCTTGCGCTGTGCCTCCTCAGCGAGTAGACGCTCTACCTCTGCCTGAGGTACTGGGTGGCGCAAGGCGTAGATGATCATACCAACTCCGATGATGATAAAGGGGATGCTGAGTAGTTGCCCTTGGTTAAGTCCGATGGAGTCGACTAGCTTGTGCTCCCACGGCTCCTGAACGAACTTGACCTGCTCGATGAGGATACGAGCTACGAAGGTGAGCGTCAGGAGTGTCCCGACGATGAGTCCCTGATACTTGTAGCCTGCATTGCGACGCCAATAAAGCCACATACAGATGGCGAAGACGAGTAGATAGGCGAGCGCCTCATAGATGGCTGTGGGGTGGCAAGGCATACCGCCTGCCATAGTCTGCCACTCCATAGAGCGTACGAAGCGAAAGCCCCAGGGGACATCGGTAGGGTAGCCAAAGATCTCGCTATTCATCAGGTTGCCAATACGTATCATAGCTGCCACGAGTCCTACTGGTACGCAGAGCCGGTCCATACCCCAGAGGATAGGTTTGTGTGACACTTTGCGTGCGTAGATCCACATAACGATGATGAGACCGATCACACCACCGTGGCTCGCTAGTCCTCCCTCCCACGTCTTCAAGATCTCAACGGGGTTAGCGAGGTAGTAGAGCGGGTCGTAGAAGAGGCAATGCCCCAGTCTAGCACCTACGATCGTACCGATAGCTACGTACCAAAAGAGCTTGTCAAACCATGGCTCGGGCAAGCCTTCTTTTTGCCAAATGCGATGCACGATCCACGGACCGAAGACGAAGAGCCCCACAGCAAAGAGTACAGCATACCAGCGTAACTCAAAGGAGCCGATGGTAAAGATGGCGGGGCTGACGTCCCACGTGATAGCTAGTAGGGGTAGTGTGCTAGACATGTTGTTAGAGATTAGAGGTTAGAGATTAGAGGTTAGACCTTAGATGTTAGAGATTAGAAGTTAGACTAGATGGGCGATCCAGTCGGAGCGGTCGCCGGCGAGGAGGTCTATGACTGGCACCTCGGGGAGCGTGTAGGCTCCTGGGGTGAGGCGCTGCGTAGCGCGGGCCGAGGCGACCATCATCTGGGCAGTCAGAGCGGGGTTGTTGATCTGCATCTCGAAGGTGAGACGCTGATTGTGCGTTACGCCCGAGACCCCCTTGCGCATCATATGTACGCCATGACCTACGTCCTCTAGGGCTGCGACTGAGGAGACGAAAGTAACGATCGTCTCGTCATGAGCGAAGTAATCATCGGCGAGGATCGCTTGACGTACCTGCTCTTCGTTGGCTCCTGCCTCTAGCTCTACATAGACCTGTCTGCGGTGCTGACCATAGCCTACAGGTAGGGTCATAGAGAGTGCGTCTCGGACACCTGCTATGGCACGTGCTGCCACGGAGTGTCCCATACTCATACCAGGTCCGAAGTCTGTGTAAGTGATTCCCTCGGGTGCCATCGCCTGCATCAAGGTGCGGACGATCGAGTCGCTCCCAGGGTCCCAGCCAGCGCTGATGATGGAGACCGCTTGGTGCTGCTGAGCTACCGCCATCAAGTCGTGGCGTAGCGTAGCTATCTGACTATGTATGTCGAAGCTGTCTACCGTGCAGAGACCCTGCGCGAGATAACGCTTGGCATAGTCAGGCACGGAGCGTGTCGGTACGGCTAAGATGGCGACATCTGCCTCGGGGAGGGCATCACCCTCACCATAAACGGCAATGCCGTGAGCGATCAACGCTTGACTTTGTGGATCATCGCCCTTGGAGCGACGAACTACACCGACCAGCTCCATATCAGGAGCGGTGCGTACGGTGGTCACCACCTGCTTGCCTACGTGTCCGTAGCCTACGACGAGTACTTTTATCTTTTGGTTCATCTGTGATCTGCTATAGAATTGGTTGTTGCTCACAAGCGGTAACGGCTCGCACCATCCAAGCTGCCCGACTCAAAGCCAGAGCGAAAGGCTTGCATACGCTGTGCTGAGGTACCGTGTGTGAATGAGTCTGGGACGGCATAGCCCTGCGCCTCTTTTTGCAAAGTGTCATCGCCGATAGCGTTGGCTGCTGTGAGCGCATCCTCGAGGTCTCCAGGCTCGATGAGTATGATGCCGAGTCGCTGTGCGTGGTATGCCCACACGCCAGCGAGATAGTCGGCTTGTAGCTCCAGCTGTACACTAGCGCGGTTGTACGCTTCTTGCGAGACACGCCCTCGCTGCTGGTGCAGTTTGTCGGAGATGCCGAGGAGGTTCTGCACATGATGCCCTACTTCGTGAGCAGTGACGTAAGCCATAGCTAGGTCTCCCGGCGCTTTGAAGCGAGAGGCGAGTAGATTGAAGAAGTCTAAGTCAATGTAAACCATCTGGTCGGCAGGGCAGTAGAAAGGTCCCACCTCGCTGGAGGCTCCTCCGCAACGGCTCTGCACCTGATCGGTGAAGGTCACCAGTGTCGGTGCCGTGTAGGAGCGTTGTAGCTCGGAGGTGAAAAGGTCTGTCCATACGTCGTTGCAACTGTTGAAGACGCGTAGTGTGAAGACCTTGAACTCTTCGTTTTCATTGACTCGCGATGGGTCTACCTGCTCTGTCTGTGATCCAGGCAATGCATTGTTTGCCACCTGCATCAGTCCCGTGAGGTCTACACCGAAGAAGAGGCTAGCGAGGACGATGACGATACCGCCGATGCCACCTCCGAGGGCTAGTCCTCTGCCGGAGATGCGTCCACGTCTGTCTTGATAGTTTGCCGAGCTGTCGTTGGGTCTAAGCCATTTCATAGTATATCTTCGTTAGAAAGGTGGTACATAAGGTGCGTGAAGTGCTTGCGAAAGAGTCCCTCCAGCTGGTGCTTGACTAGCGGAAAGTAAACTTCCCCGTGTCCTATCTCTAACTCCATCGAGGTGACTCCCTTGTCGGTAAAGCCACATGGGTTGATGAGCTGGAAGTAGCTTAGGTCGGTATTGACGTTGAGTGCGAAGCCGTGCATCGTCACATAGCGAGAGGTGTGTACGCCGATAGCGCAAATCTTGCGAGCTTGCGGCGTATGCGCATCGATCCATACGCCCGTAGCGCCCTCGAGACGCTCCGAACGAATGCCGTAGAGGTAGAGGAGGTCGATGATGCACTGCTCCATCGTGTGGATGTACTCCTTGATCCCCACGTTGTAATGCTCTAGGTCAAAGATCGGGTAGCCCGTGATCTGCCCAGGACCATGGTAAGTGATGTCACCGCCACGCTCTATCTGGACGAGCTGAATGCCTCTAGAGTTGAGCAGATCCTCCGAGACGAGTAGGTTCGTCTGCTTACCATGCTTGCCGATCGTCAGCACTGGCTCATGCTCGCAAAAGAGTAATAGGTCCTCAGGTACCGTCTGATGCGCTACCTTAGCATCGATACGCTCGTGCCAAAGCTGTAGCTGCATCTCCAGCGCCTCTCGGTAATCGATCCTGCCACAATCCCTATAGGTAAAAGGTGCGGCACTGCTCCTCGTCAACTTACCTAGTGTACTCTGTGGCGAATAATCAGGCTCTTCTGTGTAGCCAGCCCCTGCGGTATAGCGTAGGGTCAATCCGTCGTAGCCGACGAAGGCCCCTGCGGGCAGTCGCTCTTGTAGCTCCGCTGTAGGCGGTGCATGGTGCGAAAGGTGAATGATGTAGCTGCGCTGTGGCTGAACCTGGGCGGTTAGTGCGAGAGCCTCCTCGATCGTTTGGTGTGTCGGGTGAGGCTTGGTGTAGCGCAGTCCATTGACAAAGAGTAGCTCCACACCTCGCAGCTTCTCCAGTTCCTCTGGGACGATGCTCTTTAGGTCGGTTAGGAAGCCAAAGCTTCCGATGCGATAGCCTAGTATTGGCTGCTTGCCGTGCATCACCCGTATCGGCTCTATCGTCAGGTCGTATAGTGTAAACGGCTCTAGCGACGAGATGGGGTGCAGCGTCAAGTGTGGCGTGCCAGGATAGCGATGTGGTCCGAAGTAGTAGTGTAGTCGGGACTTGATCGACTCTAGTACGTTAGGCTCTGCGTAGATCGGTAGCTCGGTGCGCCACGAGATAGTGCGCAAGTCGTCCAGTCCTCCGATATGGTCGTAGTGCTGGTGCGTTAGGATGATCGCATCTAGATGATCGATGCCCGCTAGGAGTGCTTGCTGCCTGAAGTCTGCGCTACAATCGATCAGTATTCGCTTGCTCGCAGGTGAGATCACTAGAACCGATGTACGGGCGCGCTGGTCGCGAGGGTCTAGACTGAGACAAGTGCGACAGTAGCAACCCACCTCAGGTACGCCTGTGCTAGTACCTGAGCCGAGTAGCTTGACGATCTGTGGTGAGGGGAGGTTGTGACGAGAGGGCATAGGACTCAGTCTATATAGCGCACCTCGGGACGTAGTGAGATGCCGAACTTACGACTCACCTCCTGCTGCACATGCTCTGCCAGTGCGACCACCTCTTGGCCTGTCGCTCCGCCATAGTTGACTAGGACGAGCGGCTGCTTCTCGTAGACCCCCACGGCACCTGTGCGGTAACCCTTGAGCCCCGTCTGGTCTATGAGCCACGCTGCTGAGAGCTTCACCTCCCCCCCGTTGTGGATCGGGTAGTGAGGCACGGGTGTGTCGTATTGCTTCGCCAGCTCCTCGTACTGAGCTAGAGGCACGATAGGGTTCATGAAGAAGCTCCCGCCATTTGGTATCTCCTCAGGGTCGGGCAGCTTAGCACGGCGAATGCGTATCACCTCTTGGCGAATCTCCTCAGGTGTCGGCATCGTGTCGCGACCCTCGAAAGCTTTTGCCAGGGAGGCGTAGCTCAGATTGCAGGTCGGCTCGGTGCTTAGTATGAAGTGCACGTGCGTGACGATGTAGGAGTGGTACTGCGGATCTTTGAAGATGCTGTACCTATATTTATAGTCACACAGGGCGCTCGGTATGCGGAGCTTCATCCCTGTCGCTAGGTCGACCACATCGACCGCCACGATGTACTGAGAGATCTCGCTCCCGTAGGCCCCTATATTCTGTATGGCAGCAGCACCCACGGTGCCTGGGATGAGAGACAAGTTCTCCACGCCATAGAGCCCACGGCTGAGCATCAGCTCCACAAAGTGATCCCACACGATGCCACTACCAGCCCGCACATGCTGCTGCCCTGGGTGGGTCAGCGCACTCTCGGTCTCATCGTAGTAGTGGAGGTCGTCTATCTGCGAGTAGAGGATGACGCCACGATAGGTCTCGTGTGTAAAGAGCAGGTTGCTCCCAGCGCCTATCGGCAGATAAGGCTGTGAGACAAAGTACTCATCACGTGCCAGTGTCTGAAGATCCTCAGCACTGCTGTAGTTGATCCACCAGTCAGCGGTGGTGTCGATCGCAAAAGTGTGGTACTCCCTAAGCGGATGATGCTGTTTGATCTCCATAGTTTATAGTGTCCGAAGAAGGAGCCTTAGAGTCTATCAATGCAAACTCTAAGACTCCTTTATCATGGGTTCGAGGTAAAGAAGCGATTAGCGGATCTTCTCTAGAATCCAAGCGTCCTGGAAGTCAGGAGCAAAGCGATCCTTGATCTCTTCACGAGATCTCTCAGCATCGCTACGAGAGTCAAAGCTGGTGATGATGACACGGAGCATACCAGCCTCGTTTTGACCTAGTACAGGGTTATAACCCTGAGCCTGTAGACGCTCCTTGAGGGAGTAAGCGTTGGTATGATTTTGGAAAGAGCCGACGACCACGTTGTAGGTCTTGAGCATGGTTGCGTCCTCACCCTGGACGGCCTCTAGACGCTCGCGACGTAGCTGGATGTCAGCGACAGGCTCACGAGAGACGACGACACTAGCGGGAGGAGTCTGTGCAGGAGTCTGTTGCTCAGTAGCGACTTCGCGCTGCTTTGCTTTTTCGTACACCTGACGATAAGCACTCTGCTTGGGGGCACAAGCACCCACTGATAGGAGTAGTAGAGCGGAGGATAGGATGATTAATGCCTTTTTCATATCTGTATGTTGTTTGAACTTGTTGATTCGTTGTATTCTACACGACAAAGATAGTAGTTTTTGCGGAAATACCACTATCTTTGTGGGTACTTACTAGAGCAGATGCATTGCAAATCAATGATTGCTGGCATATATCGATGCTTTTCGACTTAGGAGAGACCGATTTCTACGGAGGAATTTTCAAATCGCCACGTGGAAAAGAAAAATTCTCCACGTAGGCAAGAAAAAATTCTTCGGAGGAATCAAATGATACTTCGGAGGAATGAAACGATAAGTCCGAGGAATTTTTTATTTCCCACGTGGAGATAAAAAAATAGCTACCGAGGAATTTCGAATTTCCTCTGTAGCGGTTTGGCGAGAGATCTTTGATTACGATGCAATTAGCTCTGGAGTAGACGTTTACTTAGGACGAAGAAGATTATGATTGCATACTTACGTGGCACGATAGATACGCTCTCACCGACCAACGCCTATGTGGACTGTGGCGGGGTGGGCTACGATGTCAATATATCGCTCTCTACTTATGATACGCTGCATGGACTGGAGCGTGATGCGCCTGTACGTCTCTGGATCACGGAGGTGATGCGCCAGGGCGAGGTGTGCGATCTGTACGGCTTCTACACGAGGGAGGAGCAGGCGCTCTTTGCGAAGCTGATCACCGTGTCAGGTGTGGGGCCCGCTACGGCTCGGGTGATCCTCTCTAGTCTGGCACCGCTGGAGCTGGCGGAGGTGATCGAGAGTGGCGATGATAAGCGGCTCAAGATGGTCAAGGGCATCGGACTTAAGACGGCACAGCGCATCATCGTGGACCTCAAGGGCAAGCTACCCGAGACGTTGACAGATCGTGACGATGTGACGGCTGGTATCGGTTCGCGGGCAGCTCGTGAGGTGGCTGAGGAGGCGATCTCGGCACTTAAGATGCTGGGCTTTGCGGAGACCAATGTGCGTAAGGTGGTGAAGCAGATTATGACTGTCAAGCCCGACACGCCTGTCGAGCAGGTGATCAAGCAAGCGTTGGCACAGCTCTGAGATTAGAAGTTAGAGATTGGAGGTTAGACGTTAGGAGGCTTGGGTACAACAAAACGGACTCTCGAGCGTTACATAACTGACTCTATATAATATATAGATAGACACTAGATGATCCCTAGGCGCAGGATACTATGTGCATGGCTTGCGTTGCTCTGCGCATTGGTGGGTGTGGTGAGGTTGTTCGCTATGCCTCCTCTCTCTGTATCTGCTACGGCGCTTCCTGCGGGACCAGATAGTCTGCGCTACCCAGTGCAGCCGACAGCGCCTGAGTCGTATGAGTGGCTCGAGCAGGAGTCAGCACTTGATCTGCGCACGCCGAGCGTGGTGACGCACGAGTTCGTCTTCAATCCCGCTACGGGGCTTTATCTGCTGGTCACCAAGGTGGGGGGCAAGCAGGTGGGTACGCCGATCCCCTACACACTGGAGCAGTATGTCGCTTATGTGGAGCGCAATGGTGTGCAGAACTACTTTCTAGAGCGTGCAGCGCAAGATGAGAAGGAGCAGCAGGGGAAGGGATTCAACCCGTTTGACTTTGGCTTCGAGCTGGGGCCTGCGGAGAAGATCTTTGGTCCTGGTGGCGTGCGGGTGCGGACGCAAGGCTCTGCGGAGGTATCGATGGGTGTCAAGAGCAATGCCACGGACAATCCCTCCATACCGATTCGCTCACGAAGACACACTTTCTTTGACTTCGATCAGAAGATTCAGGCCAATGTGCAGGCATCGGTGGGTACGAAGCTTAACTTCAATCTGAACTACAATACGCAGGCTACCTTTGACTTCGACAGTAAGAAGCTCAAGCTGGCCTACGAGGGCGAGGAAGATGACATTATCAAGGTGCTGGAGGCGGGCAATGTGTCGCTACAGTCCAAGAACTCGCTGATACAGGGCGGTGCGTCGCTCTTCGGTATCCACAGCAAACTGCAGTTTGGCAAGCTCGATGTGGACTTCGTCGTGAGCCAGCAGGAGGCGGAGACGAAACGCGTCTCGACAGATCGTGGGGCGCAGACGACACCTTTTGAGTTTTCGGCCAATCAGTATGATGAGAATAGACACTTTTACCTAGGACACTACTTCCGAGACCACTACAACAAGGCGATGTCTACGCTGCCCTTTATCTCATCGGGTGTTAAGATCAACCGTATCGAGGTGTGGGTGACCAACAAGCGAGGCAACTTTGACGAGGCGCGCAACATTGTCGCCTTTACCGATATGGGTGAGGCGGAGCGTGTGACGGCTCGTGGTGTCACGACGAATGGATCGACACAGGGACTGCCTGCCAATCAGGCGAACTCGCTCTACAGCTGGCTGCTCGGACAGCCCGCTCTGCGCCAAGTGGATCAAGTGAGCCAGATGCTAGAGGGGCAGCTGCGTGGCGGTGTGGACTATGCGAAGATAGAGAGTGCACGCCGTCTGAATGCCAATGAGTACCGCATCAATGACCAGCTCGGTACGCTCTCGCTGCAGGTGCGTCTCCAGCCCGATGAGGTGGTGGGCGTCGCCTTTGAGTACACCTATCAAGGCAAGGTCTATCAGGTGGGAGAGTTTAGTTCGGACCGCTCGGATCGTACGGCTGACAACCTTTTTGTCAAGCTGCTCAAGGGTTCATCGATGACCCCGACGGCTCCTTACTGGCAGTTTATGATGCGCAATGTCTACAGTCTTGGGAGCAGCCTCTACAATCTCAAGGCGGAGCACTTCAAGCTCGATGTCTTCTACCGCAATGATAGCACTGGCACCGCTATACCTTATATTAATGAGGGCAAGGTGGCTGGGCAACTCCTCACACGGGTCTTGGGTATGGATCGTCTAGACTCACGTAACGAGCCGCACCCTGATGGTGTCTTTGACTTTGTCCCTGGCTATACGGTTGATGCGGAGCGAGGGCTCGTTATCTTTACCTCTACGGAGCCTTTCGGTAGTTACTTGGCTGAGCAGATAGGCGACCCTGCCATTGCCGAGCGATACGTCTATCGTGAGATCTACGATACGACGATGGTCGCAGCGCAGCAGGTGGCTGAGCGCGATAAGTTTATCCTGCGAGGTGAGTACCAAGCAGCAAACAGCGGGCAGATCTCACTCGGGGCGATGAATGTGACCCCAGGGTCGGTGCGTGTGACCGCTGGCGGAGCAACGCTGGTGGAGAATGTGGACTACACGGTCAACTACGCCATGGGTACCGTCACGATCCTCAACGAGGCAATCCTCAACAGTGGTACGCGTGTCGATGTATCTCTGGAGAATAGGGGCTTTCTCAACCTACAGCGCAAGACGGTGCTGGGACTGGACCTCAACTACCACTTTACGCCAGACCTAACGTTGGGCGGTACCTTTATGTACCTTAGTGAGATGCCACTGACTGCCAAGCCTGTCATGGGGCGTGAGTCGATGCAAAACAGCCTTTGGGGACTCAATCTCTCGTGGCGCACCGAGTCTCAGTGGCTGACGCGTATCCTCGACTACATCCCGCTCCTAGACTTGACCAAGCCGTCGGAGGTCGCACTCAATATGGAGTTTGCTCACCTGATCCCAGGACACTACGAGGGGCGCTACACCAAGGGACACAGCTATATAGACGACTTTGAGACTTCTCAGAGCAGCATTGACCTGCTCAATCCCTACGCTTGGATGCTGAGCTCTACGCCGTGGCACGACCCAGCAGACGGAGCGGCGGATCTCTTCCCCGAGGCTCGACTGGTCAATGATCTGCGCTACGGCAATCGTCGAGCCTTGCTCAACTGGTTTTACATAGACCCGATGCTGAATCGTGCTGGCTCTTCGCTGACCCCCTCTTACCTGCGCAACAATCCCGACATGCTCTCCAACCATTACTCGCGAGAGGTGCGTATGTCGGAGCTATTTCCCTATAGAGATGAGAACTTTGCCCAGCAGTCCTACCTGCAGACGCTCTGCCTCGCTTACTATCCCGATGAGCGTGGTCCGTATAATGTCAATAGCGATCAGGTCGGTAGCGATGGTAAGCTGATGAACCCCACCGAGAACTGGGGCGGTATGATGCGCAAGATAGACCAGAGCGACTTTGAGGCGGCCAATATCGAGTATATCGAGTTCTGGATGATGGACCCCTTCATCTATCCCGAGACGGCACCGACGAGTGGCAAGCTCCTCTTCAATCTGGGTGAGGTATCGGAGGAGGTGCTGAAGGATGAGAAGAAGTTCTTTGAGAATGGTATGCCGCTCAACGATGACCCCTCGGCAACCATCGAGACAGTCTGGGGACGCGTGCCTATTCGTCAGACGGCTGGCTACTCTTTTGACAATGCCGCTGGGGCGCGTAGCAAGCAAGATGTAGGCTTTAATGGACTAAGCTCTGAGCAGGAGAAGACTTTCCCCGCTTATGCTGACTACCTCTCCGCAATCAGGGGCAAGGTGTCGGGCGAAGTACTCGAGCAGTGGCAGGGCGATCCGATGAGTCCGCTGAATGATCCAGCGGGTGATAGCTTCCGTCACTATCGTGACGAGCGGTATGACCAGCTACAAGCTCCTATCCTAGAGCGATACAAGTACTACAACGGGGTCGAGGGCAATAGTGCTGAGGCGACCAATGAGACTGGCTCCTACAGCGTAGCGAGCCGTGTCGTACCTGATGTGGAGGACATCAACCAGGACAACACGCTCAACGAGCAGGAGAGTTACTTCGAGTATGAGCTTGCTCTCTCGCCGGCAGAGATGCAGGTGGGACACAACTATATCGTTGACGAGCGGTCAGTCAATGTGAAGCTGGCCAACGGCAAGCAAGAGACGGTCAAGTGGTATCAGTTTAAGATCCCCGTACGAGAGCCGACCCGTAGGGTAGGGGGCATAGCCGACCTCAAGAGTATCCGCTTCATGCGCCTCTACCTGACGCAGTGGGACAAGCCTGTCGTGCTGCGCTTCGGTACCTTCAAGATGGTGCGTGGTGAGTGGCGACAGTATGACCGCCCGCTACACGCTCCCTCCGTCACGCCTATATCTAATGGTACGATGGAGGTTAATACGGTCAATATCGAGGAGAACGGTGACCGCAAGCCGATCAACTATATCCTCCCGCCAGGCGTCTCTCGTAGTGTCAGCCCCAGTCAGGCGCAAGCCATTCGTCAGAACGAGCAGGCGCTCAGCCTACGCATCAAGCGACTAGCTCCAGGCGATGCACGAGCTGTCTACAAGAATACGGGACTAGACCTACGTCGCTACAAGCGCATCGAGCTGTTTGTCCATGCCGAGGAGCTGCCCGAGGAGGGGACGCCTACGGGCAATGGCGAGATGACCGCTTTCCTCCGCTTAGGCTCTGACTACACAAACAACTATTACGAGTACAGCGTTCCCCTAGAGCTGACCCCCTTCGGTACTTACAGTGACAATGCTAAGGATAGAGAGATGGTTTGGCCAAAGGATAACAAGGTGGACTTCCGCTTTGACCTCCTCACGGGACTCAAAATGAAGCGCAACGCTGCGCAAGCTAATGGCGAGACCGATCTCTACACGCCTTACTCGGTGCCCGATGCTGAGCGTCCACGCAATACGATCACCGTGATGGGCAACCCCTCGCTGAGCAATGTCAAGACCATAATGATCGGTGTGCGAAACAGCGCTGGCCAGATCAAGAGTGCCGAGATCTGGGTCAATGAGCTACGCCTGAGCGAGTACCAAGAGCAGGGGGGCTGGGCGACCAATGCTGACCTGCAGGTACAGCTGAGTGACTTAGGCTCGTTTAACGCTCGAGGCTCTTACCGCACGGCGGGCTTTGGCGCACTCGATCAGTCACTCGCGCAGAGACAGCTAGAGGATACCGGCTTCCTCAACCTCTCGACGCAGGTGGAGCTGGGTAAGTTCTTCCCCGAGAAGGCGAAGGTACGCATACCGCTCTACTACAGCTACCAAAACGAAGTGATCCGTCCGCAGTATAACCCACTAGACCAAGACCTCCTCCTCACGGAGGCACTCGACAATGCCGCCAACGAGTCGGTACGTGACTCCATCAAGACGATGACGCTGACACGGACACAGGCTCATGCGCTGTCGCTCTCCAACGTGGGGGTCAACATACAGAGCAAGACTCCGATGCCGTACGACCCAGCCAACTTTACGTTCGGCTACTCAAGGTCTTGGGATGAGAAGAACAGCCCCGAAATTGTCTACGACCGCAATCGCACGTGGCAAGCTACGGCGCAGTATCAGTACACGCCTGTAGTGGCTCCGTGGAAGCCTTTTGCCAAGCTAAAACAAGGCAAAGGCTCCTCCGAGGCGATCCGCACGGTCACCTCGACGCTGAGAGCTTACCAGATCAACTACCTCCCCTCACGACTTGCTTTCAACAGCTCCATACTGCGCAACTACAGCGAGCATCAGGTGCGCAACCTGATGCCTGGCGGCGCTGCTATGGCTGACTGGTCACTGCCTGCTACCTTCGTGCAGAACTTCATCTGGCAGCGTGCTGCAAACATTGTCTGGAACCCCACGACCAATCTCAAGCTCTCCTTTAACTCTGGTACCAACGCTCGCATCGTAGAGCCTCACGTACAGGTCAATCGTGAGCTAGCTCCCGACGACTACACGCTATGGCGCGACTCTGTCTGGCAGAGCATACGTAGCTGGGGACTCCCGATGCAGTACAACCAGACTGCAAACGCTACCTACACGCTTCCGCTCGCACTCATTCCCTTTATGGACTTCGTCTCGGCCACAGCCACCTATATGGCCTCGTACAATTGGGACCGAGGAGCCTTGACCCAGCAGGGTGCCTCCATGGGCAATGTGGTACGCAACCAGATGAAGCTCGATGGACGAGTCAACATCCTCTTCCAGACACTCTACCGTAAGTTCGACTGGTACAAAGATTACGAGAAGCGACAGAACAAGAGCAACAATCGTGACAACCGCTCCGCCTCTCGCCGAGATGCTCGTGTCAGTCGTCCCGATCAGGAGCCTGCGGACAAAGCTCCTGAAGCCTCACAGCGCAAGAAGCCTGCGCCACTGCGCTTTACTAAAGAGGTGGTCCTACGTCCTGACACGACGATTACCATCAACCACCAGCTCGGCAGTGCTAAACCTGAGGTGACCGCCAAGGATTCGCTCGGACACAACTACCCCGTCAAGTACGCCGTGGTCAATCCCAACAGCATCACCGTCACTGGCACTGACTCCGTCACGATACGGCTCAATGTCTACGCTGCCGACAAAGCTCGTGAGATGCGTATGGAGCGCGTCTATCCATACATTGATGCGGGTATCTCCTTGCTGACCTTCCTGCGAGACATCTCGCTCACCTACACCCGCACTTCGTCGCTGCACTTGCCTGGCTTCCTCCCCGACATCAAGGCTGCGGGCGGCCAGGGTTACCCGATGCAGGGCGTCATGGCTCCTGGCCTTGCCTTTGCTTTTGGCTTTATTGACAATGACTTCGTCCGTGAGGCGGCACAGCGTGGTTGGCTCCTCAAGCAGGCGGAAAACATCAACCCCGCCATGTACTCCCTCGCGGAAGACGCCACGGCACGTCTCAACCTCGAGCCACTCAAAGATCTCAAAGTGACGCTCACCTGGGACTACCACACCAATAGAGCGGTGCAGACGCAGTATATGTTTGAGGGTGCTCCCGAGACTTACAGCGGTACTTTTACTGCTGGAACCATCGGTCTCAAGGGCTTCTTCGCCAGTGCTAATGCTGGCGATGGCTACAAGACGAGTACCTTCGACAACCTCCTCAGCTACCAGCAGGAGATGGTACAGCGACTGACCAACCAATATAGTGCTATCGCCGGAGCTGATGCGCCCGAGGTGCGCCCCAACAGTCCCGATGTACTGATTCCTGCCTTCATCGCTGCTTATACGGCTCGTGGTCTAGACGGAGCGACGCCTTTCCACTCGATCTGGCGCACCCTCCCCAACTGGAGCATTACCTACACGGGGCTAACTAAGATTCCCGTCTTAGCAGATCTCTTCCGCAACTTCTCCCTCTCCCACACCTATCGCAATAGTTATAGTGTGGCAAACTACAACTCCTTCATCTCCTGGCAACCGATCGCGCAGGAGCAACGCATGGGCTACATAGAGATGCCCGCTGATGATGCTACTGGTGGTGCCAATGGTATGCGTCGTGTCGCCTCTTCTCCCTACGACATCACGCAGGTCTCCATCCGTGAGTCCTTTGCACCGCTCATTGGGGTCGAGATAACTTTGCAAAATGGACTTGGCTTCAACACGCGCTGGAACAAGTCGAGAGACCTGATGCTCAACCTCACCTCCTTCCAGGTCATCGAAAACAGTCGCAACGAGATCTCCGTCGGGATCAACTACAAGGTCGATGACTTCAGCAAGCTCATCGGCATCAAGCGCCGAGCACCTCAGCGCACGGGAGCACAGGCGCAGGGAGGTAATAAGGAGAACCCGCTCTTTGCTTCGGGCGGTGCTATGACCCTGCGCTGCGAGTACTCGTACAATCACTCCTCGATGCTCATTCGCAAGATACAGGAGGCCTTCACGCAGGCGACCAATGGCAACGTGGCGCACGTCATCAAGCTCAGTGCCGACTACGCTCTCAGCCGTATGCTCACCATACGAGGTTACTTCGACTGGAATATGAACCACCCGCTCGTGAGCACCGCCTCCTTCCCCGTAAACAACACCTCCTTCGGCGTCGCCCTCCGCATCAGCCTCACCCAGCAGTAACGCCCAGCTCGAGACGAATAATGATATGTAGGGGACGCACGATCTGTGACGATACCCTGTAGGGACGCACGATCTGTGCGTCCGTTGCATCAAAAGTTACAGCATCGTTGTCTTAACGGGGACGGACACCATCCGACTAGACACTATCCGTGCGTCCGTACTGGCGAATTGCTTATGGCTGACGCATTATAAATGAAAAACTGATTTTGGTGTTGAGGGGAGAATGAAGGACCTAAAAAGGGGACTCAATATAGTCGCAAAAACTCTTCATTTTTCTCTTCAAAAAG
>URDQ01000004.1 GCA_900546675.1 uncultured Porphyromonas sp.
AGTACCATCTCAGTAACACCTTCCCAACTGTGTACTTTTTTCAGGAAGAGGACACGCCCACGTGGAGAATTTCCCTTTTCCACGTGGAGATCTGCGATTTCCCACGTAGGAACCGAAAATTTCCTCCCTTGGAAAACTATTTTTCCATCCTTGGAAATTTAATTTTCCTCCCTTGGAAATTTAAGTTTCCAAGAGGGGCAACAGTTTTGGAAATCGTATGTACGACGAAATCAGTGTGATAATGCAACGACTTTTGTAGGGGCACACATCTCTAATCTCTAACTTCTAATCTCTAATCTCTCACCTCTAACCTCTAATTCACTACCTTTGCAGGCAAGTCTTTGAGTTAATGATGATTTTATAGAGATGAAGTCTCTCGTACAATGCTTTTGGGTGCTCTTTTTCTTTGCCGTGGGTGAACTGATCGGTATGATGATCGGCCACTTTCTGCCAGGGAGTGTGATCGGGCTGATACTGCTCTTTCTAGCTCTAGAGACGAAGCTGATCAAGCCTGACAAGGTGGACAGCGTCGCTAAGTTTCTCACGCTCAATATGGGTCTCTTCTTCGTACCAGCTGGTGTGGGGCTGATCACCCAAGTGGATCTTATCAAGCAATATTGGGCAGCCATCGTGATCTCTATGGTAGTCAGCACGGCACTGGTTTTGGTGGTCGTGGGACGTATGCAGCACCGCTTCGAGCGGCATCATAAAGAAGAAATACCTAACGACAACGCATGATGGACCTCGTCACACTACTCCTGAGCAAGCCTGTCTACTGCTTGCCTCTCACCATAGGGATCTACTTACTCAGCCTGCTCCTATACCGCAAGGTGCGGATCGGACTCTTGCACCCTCTAATCGTTACCATAGGCTTGCTCATCTTGATGCTCTACCTCTCGGACACATCGTATGAAGAGTATAAGGAGGGGAGCCAGTTGATCGACTTCCTCTTAGGACCCTCGGTCGTTTCACTAGGCTACATCCTCTACGAGCAGTCTAAGTACCTGCGTGGGCGCGTTGTCTCTATTATGGTCTCGCTCTTTGTAGGCTCTCTGATCGGCATACTCAGTGCCGTAGGGCTAGCCTATGCACTAGGCGCAGGCGACACGATTGCCTACTCGATGGAGTCCCGCTCGGTCACGACTCCTATCGCCATCGCACTCTCTGAGCAGTCGGGCGGTATTCCCGCCTTGACCGCTGTAGTGGTCGTTATATCAGGTATCATCGGGGGCGTGATAGGGCCTCCACTCTTTAAGTGGCTCCACATAGAGAACCGCATCGCTAAGGGGCTAGCACTAGGTGCTGCAGCGCATGGTGTGGGCACCTCGGTAGCCATCCAGATGGGAGCTCTAGAGGGTGCTATCGGTGGCTTGGCTATTGGTATTATGGGGGTCTTTACCTCCATACTGATACCGATCGTCCACTATGTCGCTCAGCTCTTTATTTGAGATCTATGTTGTTGAAAAAGGGTACCTTTACAGCATCAAAAACAGTATATCTATGATTAGTATGACTCGCAAAATAGGCTTAGCAACGCTCTGCTTGCTCTGCTGTATCACCTTAGTGCAGGCGCAAATCTCCTTCGGGGGCGCACCTGTGATGACATCTCAATCACATCGTGTGGTCGAGATCGTTCCTCCGTTCAACGCTCAGGACTTGCGCTCGGCAGAGCAATGGCATCAGGTAGATGACGGCTCACCGCTCATCGTGGGGCGCATGCTACCGCTCTCGGGAGACTTCTACCAGCAGGCAACCCATGAGGTAGTCCAGGGGCGGAGTGTCTATCACCTTGAGTTCACAGCTCCTGACGCACGAGGCCTGTCGCTTTCTTTTGAGGAGCTAGCACTGCAACCTGGCGACCGGCTCTATCTCTTTGATCCCGCTAGGAAGCAGGTTTTAGGAGCCTTCACCAGTGAAAGCAATCCCGACGGAGGAATCTTCGGGACCAACCCCATTGCGGGCAATTCGCTGGTCATACAGTACGAGCCTGCGGGAGCTTTGGCCGATATACGTCTGAAGCAACTCGGCTACTTCTTTGAGTCAGTTGCCGCTCCGCAGAACATCTCCGGCGAGGGAGCCTCAGGCGTCTGCAATGTCAATGTCAACTGCCCTGAGGGTGCTGATATGCAGGATGTCAAGAATGGTATCGCTCAGATAGTCGTTGTACTAGATGGTAACATCGGTTTTTGTAGTGGCACCTTGGTCAATAACACCAGCGAGGATTGGCGTCCGCTCATTATGACCGCTTACCACTGTACTTTCTACAAGGACCCACTCTCTGGCAAGGTTATGAATGCGAGCGAAGAGGACTTTCGTCAGTGGGTCTTTAACTTCCACTTTGAGCGTCCCGAGTGTGCTAATAATCAGTGGATTGGTGAAAAAGCTTACTCCATCAGCGGAGCTAAGCGTCTAGCTGCTGTGCCGATGGATCACGGGAGCGACGCATTACTCGTGGAGACGCTAACGCCGATACCTGACTACTACAGAGTCTACTACAACGGCTGGGATCGCTCAGGTACCCTAGAGCCTACCGCTAAGGGGCTTCACCACCCCAGTGGCGATGTGATGAAGATTTCGACGATTACCGAGCCACTCAAAAATGGTACTTGGTTGACAGATGACAATGCTGGTGCACGTGATGCACACTTTGCGGTGCGCTATGCCAAGACGGAGAATGGCCACTGCGTGACTGAAGGAGGGAGTTCTGGTTCGGGACTTTTTAATAATAAGGGGCTACTCATCGGAACCCTCTCTGGCGGTGCTGCTGAGTGTAATAAAGGGATCAATGCTCTAAATATGTACGGCAAGCTGAGTGAGCACTGGACTCGATCCTCGCAAGATAACTCACAGAAACTGCAACCACTCGCCAAAATACTAGACCCTAAGGGAGATGGCACAGCGATGACCCTGTCTGGAGCTTATAAGCCTGGCGCTACGCTGATAGCTCCTGTGACGAAGCTACAAGGCGTCTATCAAGATGGTCAGGTAGCTCTATCGTGGCAACCGATGACAGCCCTGCCTACGGGCATCACTGCTGAGGTGCAGATCTTGCGCAATGGCAAGGAGCTAAAGCGTCTACCCGTTAACACGGGGTACTATACAGATAGTCAGGCAGGTGATGAGAGCGGACTCGTGACCTACACGCTACGCTACCAATATACCATCGGAGGAGAAGCTACACAGCACTACACAGCTCCTCGTCATATTTCTTTCCTCACTTCAGACCTAGCGGGTGTCTCGCAGTTTGACCAAAAGAAGGAGGGAAGCCAAGTGACCCTCACCTGGCATAAGCCTGTCAATCGTCAGCTGATCTCTCAGCTCACACTATCTAACGAAGGTGAAGCTCAGACAGTGGCTCCTCTAAAGTATCCAGGCTTAAATCCTGAGTACAAAGAGGTCTACCTCGGCGTCCGCTACGATGGACATAACTTCGCCTCTCTAGGAGCGACTCGCCTAGCTGCGATGCGCTTTATCCCTGCACGCACACCTCGTATGCACACCTACACACTCTTCGTGCGCAATGGTCAGAACATAAATGTAATCTCCGCTGGCGCAGAAAAGGATTGCTACGAAGTAATCGCAGACGATGCCACCACAACTATAAACTACTCTGTCGGAGATAAGTTTGAGCAGAAGAAGTGGCTCTGGGTACAGGGCTTTACGCCAAAGGTGATACGGCCTGAAGAGATGCTCATCGTAGGTTATAAGCTCCAGACACGCACCGACTTCATACGAGATGTAGCTATGATTGACCCAACGCCTGCGACCGAGTGGAGCGACCGTCACAACGTCCTCTCCTTTGACACGCACTACTGGATGCCCGCAGACATTGATCGGTCCCTTCCTATTAAAGGTGGCGCCCTAGCCATCGAGTTTATGATAGATGATGCAGAGCCTGGCGCACCTATTGATGTGACTGGGACGATAGCTCGTGGCTTCCATCCAGCGCAGTGGCCCGTGGTCAAGGAGTATATCATCTATGCCGATGGCTCCGAGATAGGACGTACGCAAGACCTCAGCTACACAGTCACCAATGCCACGGGCAAGGAGTACAGCGTCAAGCCACTCTACGAGAATGGTCTGATCTCCGCTGTTGAAACTCTGTCTACCGCACCTGATGCCGTTCGTGTTTACCCGACAATCTGCACGGATCATCTGACGATTCAGATGAATGGCGTGACAGGTAATTACCAACTCTACACGCTCGACGGCACTCGTCTCTCCGAAGGCGTGCTAGCGGATCGCTCCATCGACACCTCTTCGTGGGCTGTCGGCAGTTACCTCCTACAGGTGACGCTTGCCGACGGCACGACAACGCTCCACCGCATCGTCAAGCGATAGCTTCTACAGCTCCGCTATCTCAACAAGGCAAAGGCACTCCTCGTCAGAAGGGTGCCTTTGTTACTATAAAGAAGAAGCAAATGTAGCTTATTCAATATCTATTTGTTACCTTTGTGGTGCTAATGCTCGCTAATGACATATTATACATAGAGACTTTATGAATTCATTCTGGAAGACCTTCTTTGCAACACTACTAGCTATCGTCGTCAGTTGTGTCATCTTTGCTTCTCTAGCGGTCATCGTACTGATTAGCTTTATAGCGGCTCTGAGCGTCGGAGCAAACAACGAGACCAGACAGATCAAGGATGGCAGCATACTCAAGATTGAACTAGCACACGTATCCGACACTTATGTGTCAAACCCTTGGTCTGATCTCGGATTGGACAAGAGCGATGGAAGTAGCGACCTGCCTCTCTCTTATGTCCTTGAGGCTATCGATGAAGCTAAAAATGACGACCGTATCAAGGGAATCTATCTCAATATGACGGATCCAGGCTGTGGCTATGCTTCGGCTGAGGCACTCAGAGGTGCTCTAGAAGAGTTCAAAGAGACGGGCAAGTTCATCGTATCATACTCAGACTTCTACTCGCTCAAGGGGTATTACCTTGCCTCTGTCGCCGACCAACTCTATGTCAATAAGGAGGGTTCTATAGCTTTCGATGGCTTGGCTGGCGGGGCTGTCTTCTTCAAGGACTTGCTAGACAAGATCGGTGTGGAGATGATGGTCTTTAAGGTGGGGACCTTCAAGAGTGCTGTCGAGCCCTATATACTCAATAGTATGAGCGAGGCAAATCGTACCCAGATCACCTCTTACCTTGGCGATATATGGGGACGCATCTTAGGCGAGGTGGGTTCTAGTCGCAACCTAGACAATGCTCGCCTACAGTCTCTAGCAGATAGTATGCAGTCTGTACAGACTACAGACTCTTACCTAGCTAATGGACTCATCGATGGAGCACTTTATCAAGATCAAGCTCTAGAGGCTCTCTGCTCACTCGTGGGGGTAGATGAGAAGGACGATCTACGCTTCGTATCTCTGCGTGATGTGTATGCTACACGAGGCGCCACCCGTAAGGGAGGAGCTAATGTGGGCGTCCTCTTTGCTGAGGGCGAGATCAATGTTGAGGTGGCAGACTCTCCTCTAAATGCGAAAAAGGTGGTCTCCGATCGACTCGCTGACCGTATCCTCGAGATGGGCGAAGATGACGACTACGACGCACTTGTAGTACGTGTCAATTCACCTGGAGGTAGTAGCTATATCTCTGAGCAGCTTTGGTACGCAGTCCATAAGGCTAGCCAAAACAAGCCAGTCGTCATCTCTATGGGAGACTACGCAGCTTCGGGCGGTTACTATATGTCTTCGGGCGCTAGCTACATCTTTGCCGAGCCCTCGACGATAACGGGGTCTATCGGTATCTTTGGCGTTGTGCCTAATGCGACCAAACTGGCCAACAAGGTCGGCGTACACCAAGATGTGGTCAAAACAGCACAATATGCTGACCTAGGTGCTCTTGATCGTCCCTGGACAGAGGAGGAGCGTGCGCTCTTCCAGCAATATGTCAATCGTGGCTACGAGCTCTTCCTCAAGCGTGTCTCCGAAGGTCGTGGTATGACAAGAGATCAGGTCGACTCTATCGCTCAGGGACGCGTATGGACTGGTGCTCAAGCTCTAGAACTAGGTCTCGTCGATGAGCTAGGAGGTCTACAAGATGCCGTCGCTTATGCAGCTGCTCAGGCTGGATATGACAGCTATTATGTGACTTACACAAGACGTGAGGTCAATGTACTACAAGAACTCCTCAGCACATCGACACAGACTGTACGTATGAAGCTGATGACTTCGTGGTTTACCGAAGACGAGATCCGCTACATCGATCAGATGCGTGAGCTACGTGCTATGTCAGGTCTTCAAGCTCGTCTACCACTGGTAGTAGATCTCTAGTCTCTCAGAGCAATACGGACCACCCACCCTCTCGACTCTCACTCAGTATGGATCAGACACCCAAGATCAATAGATGGCTATTACCGCTCTCTGGTATTTATGGAGCGGGTGTGTCGCTACGCAATAGCCTTTATAATATGGGTCGTCTGAAGAGTCACACCTTCCCCATACCCATCATCTGTGTCGGCAACCTAGCCGTAGGAGGTACAGGCAAGACCCCGATGATAGAGCATCTCATACGGATGCTTATGGGCGACCTGCGGATTGCTATCGTCTCGCGTGGATATAAGCGCAAGTCTTTTGGGCTTAAGGTTGCCGAGCTAGGCGATAGTGCCAGTCGCATCGGTGACGAGCCAGCACAGCTCCTACGTAAGTTTGGCGACAAGATACAGATCGTTGTAGATGGCAATAGGGTGCGAGCGATCAATCACCTAGTCAATCAGCCCTATTCGCAGCGTCCCGACGTGATTCTGATGGACGATGGCTTCCAGCATCGCTCCGTGCAGCCCTCGCTCTCGATACTTCTGTCTAGTTATAACAGACTTATGACAGATGACGTGCTACTCCCTGCTGGTCGCCTGCGTGAGCCAGCCCGTGGGCGCTATCGTGCCGATGTGGTGGTCGTGACCAAGTGTCCTACCCTACTCAAGCCGATCGACTGCACCTTTACGGAGCGAAGGTTAGATCTCTATCCGCATCAGAAGCTCTTCTTTAGTGAAGTAAAGTACGACACCCCCGTTCCCATCTTTCAGAGAGATGCGGAGCCCACTAAGATAGACACCAATGCCGTTGTCATCGCTATATCTGGGATCTCACACCCAGAGGAGTTCTTTGCTTACGTAGAGCGAGGCTTCTCACGTGTGGTGACACTACCCTACGGAGACCATCACCACTACTCCAGGCGCAATGTCACCACGTGGGAAAACATCTTGACCGACTACCTCGTGCGTGGCTCAGAGGTCGTCTTCCTCTGTACCGACAAGGACGCTGTCAAGATCTTCGAGCTAGAGTCGTATATGAGTCGTGAGCTACGTGAGCGATTTCTCCGACTACCTATACAGGTTCGCTTCAGGTCTCACGGAGAGGAAGATCTGCGGGAGTTAGTCTTGGGGCATATAGCTCAGTTCACATCAGAGCAAGCTCAAAAAGAGGAGCAAGAGGGGAACGAGGAAAAGGAATAATCTATGAATACACCGATCTCTGACTTGGGAGAGTTTGGACTAATCCGAAAGCTCACCGAGCAGTTTGCCATTACATCACCCAGCCGTGTCCGTATGGCTGTGGGAGACGACGCAGCTATCTTACAGATGCAGCCTGACGAAGAGCTATTGGTCACAACCGATATGCTCCTCGAGGGGATACACTTTGATATGACCTATATGCCACTCAAGCATCTAGGCTACAAAGCGGTCGTGGTCAACGTCTCCGACATCTGCGCCATGAACGGCATTCCCCAGCAGATCACCGTCTCTCTAGGCATCTCAGCTAAGTACACCACCGAGATGCTCGAAGAGCTCTATAAAGGTATCGAGCTAGCCTGCCAGCACTACCAAGTCGACCTAGTCGGTGGAGACACTTGCGCCTCACGCAACGGACTCGCCATCAGTATCACATGCCTAGGCTCCGTGCCTAAGGGAGAGGCTGTCCTACGCTCTGGCGCTCAGCCCAACGACCTCATCTGTGTGACGGGCAATCTAGGTGCAGCCTATATGGGCTTCCAATTGTTAGAGCGTGAGCAGCGCACCTTCCTCAGCGCACCGACAGAGGAGTTCGAGCCACACTTCGAGGGGTACGAATACCTCATCGAGCGTCAGCTTATGCCGTCAGCACAGCGCTGGTTGCGCGACAAGCTAGCCGAGCAAGGAGTCACACCGACAGCGATGATCGACATCAGCGACGGTCTAAGCTCCGAGTTGCTCCACATAGCGGAGCGATCACAGGTAGGTGTGCGGGTCTATGAGGATCGGCTACCTCTCGATCGTGAGACGATAGCTCTCTGCGAAGAGATGAATATGTCACCCATCACGGCAGCTTTCAATGGTGGGGAGGACTACGAGCTCCTCTTCACCGTGCCACTGGCACAGGTCGGTCAAGTATCGGCCATCGAGGGGGTCTCTATCATAGGGCATGCCACAGAGCTCTCTGAGGGTCGTCGCTGGGTATCGACCGATCGTGCCGAGCACGAACTCAAAGCTCAGGGCTGGAACGCCTTCGACTAGCTTCTAGCCCCTCCCCCCACACCCATCTCAAGTCATAAGCTTGTTCTAAAGCTCACACAGAGGGGAGTATCTATCTTACTTTGTATAAAGTGTCTTACTCTACCGACCGACAAACGATTGACATCTACGTGGAGGACAACTTCGGACAAGTCCAGCAACGAACTTTCAACTTCAACAATGAAAGGGAAGATAAACCAAAATCATCAATAGAAATTCAGCCAACTTAGGAAGAAGTGTAATCTTCTTTTTTGCGACTTTCTTTTGCTTCTTTGCTTTGGTCGACGCTCTTCGACCTCTCTGTCGGATAGCCCATACTATGTCTCTAACAGTAGAATTTTGAAGAGTAAGAGAGGTGGATAACTGGGAGCACCCATCGGAGTGGTAGGCTGCTTGAGGCACTGTTTGTTGAGCAAGTTGGAGATGGGACGCCAATCAACCAGCTGATTGATCTGACTCAAAAAGGTATTTCTCATCTTATTGCGTCTATCAATAACAGCAATGTCGGCAAAAGAGGGGGCTTTGGTCCGTTTTATCTTGCTCATAGAGATAACTAGAATGCTTTCAAATACAATACAAAGGCACTAATAATCAGCGAGATATAAAACAGTTTACTCCGATTATACGTGCAACAGTCTCATCTCGCTTTGACGACTGCATCTGCACGGAGTCCTCTATCGTCACACAAAAAGAGGATGACACCATATATAATATAGTATCATCCTCCCATAGTGGAGCATATCGGACTTGAACCGATCACCTCGACACTGCCAGTGTCGCGCTCTAGCCAGATGAGCTAATGCCCCAAGAGTCAAGATCCTCAATCGGGGTTTCCTCCATTAACTGCCACAAAGGTAGTGAAAACTTTTCACTTAACCCATCATCAAGGTTTTGCTCAACAAGAGAGCTGACAACTGCTCCTCGCTATCTCGCGGAGAAAAAGAGCTTGTAAGTAGCCATCGGCATAAAGCCCTGCGTGTACATCGTCGAGTACTCACCATTGTCGAAGAGGATAGACATAACGTTCTTACGGTTCGTCACATTCTGCAGATCCACTGCCCACTCCTGGGTGATACGCTGACCTATCTGGCGAGCGCCTATCTTTAAGTCTGCTCGGAGGTAATCCTTGGCTTGACGAGCATTGACTTGTGTCTTGTCAAGCTCTATGCGACCACTCTGCTTATACAGATCTTCTCGTATCGGTGTGTAGCGAACGCCCCCCGCATAGGAAGCCTTGAGATCGGTAAAGAGCGCCCAGTGCTTCGGCAACTTCCACTCATATCCTCCCGTTAGATTGACAAGGTATCGACCATCGAAGACAGTACTCCACCACTCTTTCTGAAATCCTGTCGTATAGGTCGAGCTGTAGAGTGATGCGTTGAAGATGAGGTAGTAGTTGTTACTGTAAAACTTCTCCACCGTAAGCTCTACACCGTAGTTTCTACCACGCCCCTTATTGACTAGATCGCTCTGACGCTCTATGTAGTTTTGTCCAGCGCCACCTATCTCTAGGAGCGTCCATATAGAGTTCGGATCATTGACCACGGGTACTCTGTATAGCTCCTGATAGTAACCCTCTATCTTAGCATGCCAGTTGGGCGCAAAAGCCCAGTCGTAGTAGAGATCGACCTGCGCACTGCGTGTGAAGTCAACCTGCTTATTGCGATACTCTATACCCTCTGGCGTATAGTGCCGTATGAAGTAGAAGGAGCGAGGGAGCATCTGACTATACAGCCCCGCAGCAAGGCCGATGGTATGAGAGCGGGCTGGCTGATACTGCACGCCCATACGAGGCTCGATAGCGTAGCGATCATTGATCGTAAGGTACATACCATGTAGGCCCAATGTTGCTGTCCAGTAACTTCCCATACGATGACGATACTGTCCATAGGCTCGGATTAAGCCATAGAACGGACTTTCCTCAGCAATCGTTCGCACGCCTTGAGCAAAGGTGCTATCAGCCGTCTGCTCCATATAGTACGCATCAAAGAGATCACCTTTGAGGCCTGCCACGAGTATCCCCTCCCGACTGGGATGCCATGTAAGATCTGAGTGAAGCGACCACTTATTCTCCTGTGCGGCCTCCGACCACATGACATGCCACTGAGGATTATGCTTGTCCCCTTGGAGGTTCATCGTATCAACAGGCATACCAGTATCAGAGCGTACGAAGGAGAGCTGCGTACTGAGTGACATGCGAGAAGAAAACCGTGCGCTATGTGTCAGCCCTGCAATGTAGGTTGTCGAATTGATTGCTATGCGCTGTGCGAAAGAAAGCTTACTAAAGTCGTAGTCGGCATATTCAAAATTGTCTCCCAGCTCGTTTGTGGCAAAACCTATATGACTCTTGCTAAACAGTCCAACGAAAGAGAGCTTATGCCCATGCCCTAGGTCGAAGTGGAGCTTCGTCGTGAAGTCTTGATAGCGTGGCACCACTGGCATCTTGACGCCGAGCGCATGTAGAATATCAGTGACAGAGTAGCGATAAGAAGCAAGGTAAGACGATTGACTCCCCTTGCGCAGGTACCCCTCAGCCCCTAGCTCTAGTCCACCAAAGCCTGATTGTAGCCAGAACTCATGTCGCTCGAGATTGCCACGGCGTAGACGCAAGTCAAAGATGCCCGAGAGCGCATTGCCATAAGGGGCTGGCCAAGCACTCAGGTGAAAGTCCGAGTTGGTCAGCAAATTGGTATTCAGATAGCTTACCTGTCCACCAGTCATACCGACACCTGTATTGAAGTGGTTGGGATTGCTGATCTCGATACCATCTAGTATCCACTGCACCCCAGCGGGCAAATTACCACGTATGATGATATCGTTGCGAGAGTCGTTGACAGGCATGATACCAGCGAAGCTACGCACCATACGAGCTGGATCTCCTAGAGAAGCAGCAAAGCGATACGCTTCATCAACGCTAAAGCTACGCGCTCCAGCTAGGCTAAGCCTATTCGTAGGAGTACTCTTGTCATACGGAGCTGTCACAACCACAGCATCAAGCTTAGTGTCTGATGGTGTCAAGGTTATATGCAGCACGCTCTGCTTGCCCGCTACAACGAGGAGGTCTACCTCCTGAGACTCATAACCTACACAGCTAATCTGCAGGGAGCAACGACCTACAGGTAGCCGTAGAGAGAACTTCTGATCCGATCCCGTCGTTGTCCCTACGAGTGGATCACTACCGACTAATATGATCGAAGCTCCAACGATCGTATCATCAGGGAGTGCGGAGATGACCTCTCCACGCACCTCTTGTGTAAAGGGCTCCTGAGCATTTAGATAAGCGGAGATTGTAAGAACAACAAGGAGCAAGACATACTTAGAGAGATGTCGCATACGAGTTTGAGAAAATTGATTTCACTCGCAAAAGTACTCCAAAGATGTTAACGATGTGTGACACATACACTTCTGAAGTCTCTGTTCCTCTGTCGCATAGGTCACAACCTTAGAAGGGTATGAGCGTGGAGCTCTCCATGCACCACACACTTCGTGGGCTTTCTGCCTAGTATTTTTTTGCTTCTAAAGGGTTGGTATCTCCATTTTCATTATCTTTGGGGAGTGAACGAGCTTAGCTCACTAATTTAATCCAGATCAATCAATAACATCATACCATTATGAAGACTACTCCATTTACAGAGCGTCACATAGCACTAGGCGCTAAGATGCACGACTTCGCAGGCTACAATATGCCTATCGAGTATCCTACAGGAATCCTTGAGGAGCATATGAATGTGATCAATGGCGTCGGCGTCTTTGACGTGTCACACATGGGAGAGTTTTGGGTCAAGGGACCGAAGGCTCTCGAATTCCTACAGAAAGTATCTAGCAACGATGCCTCCAAACTGGAGGTGGGGCAGATACAGTACAGCTGCTTCACGACGGAGCAGGGTACACTACTAGACGACTTCCTAGTATATCGCTACGAGGAGGACAAGTACATGCTCGTCCCCAACGCTGCTAACGTGGTCAAGGACTGGGCGTGGTGCCTCAAGCAAAACGATATGGGCGCTGACCTCGAGGACGGCTCTGCCAAGATCGGACAGCTAGCCGTACAAGGCCCGAAGGCGACACAAGTACTGCAGCGTCTGACGGACATCAACCTGAGCGAGGTACCCTACTACCACTTTAAGGTAGGAACCTTCGCAGACTGCCCCAACGTGATCATCTCTAATACGGGCTACACGGGCTGCGGAGGCTTCGAGCTCTACTTCTTCCCTCAGTATGCAGACAAGATTTGGGACGCTATCTTTGAGGCTGGCAAGCCCGAGGGTATTATGCCAGCTGGTCTTGGTGCTCGTGATACGCTCCGCTTGGAGGCTGGCTTCTGCCTCTATGGCAATGATATCGACGATCAGCACACGTCACTGGAGAGTGGCCTAGGCTGGATAACCAAGCTCACGGACAATAAACCCGACCTCGTAGGTCGTGAGGCTCTGCTCAAGCAGAAGGCTGAGGGCTTGACGCGCAAGCTCGTCGCTTTCGAAATGGTCGACAAGGGTATCCCCCGTCAGCACTACGACATAGTCAACGAGGCTGGCGAGAAGATCGGCGTGGTCACCTCTGGTACTATGTCTCCCGCACTCAAGGTGGGCATCGGGATGGGCTACGTCTCTACGGAGTACAGCAAGCTAGACAGCAAGATCTACATCGCTGTCCGCAAGCGCAACCTCGAGGCTAAGGTGGTCAAGCCCCCCTTTCGCAAGTAATCACACTACGCTGCGCTAAGCTACAAGCAGCACGCTAAGCAAAGCCCTCCACTGAGCATCTCTGCCTGACTCGTGGAGGGCTTTGACATCGTCTCAACAAACTTCCCTCTCTTATGGCACATCTAACTTTTGATATTTGTCCGTGCCCGGCACTCTACCCTTACTACCATCAGGAGGACAGCGTGGTGGTCGTGGTGGATATCCTACGTGCTGGCACCTCGATGGTGGCGGCCTTTGACCATGGTGCTAAGGAGATCATACCCGTGGCGACGACCGAGGAGGCGGAGAACTTTCTCGGCAAGGGCTATGTGGTAGCTGCCGAGCGCAATGCGATGCGTTGCCCGTGGGCTGACCTGGGCAACGATCCCTCCGAATTTACCGCTGAGCGGATCGGTGGACGTAGCATCGTCTTCACGACGACCAACGGTACCCAAGCCATTCACGCAGCTCGGGAGGCTGGCGCAGCTGAGATCATCGTTGGCGCTTTTAGCAATCTCACTGCCGTGGCGCGCCACTGCCAAGCTTTGGGACGTGCCGTAACGGTACTCGCTTCTGGTTGGCAAAACAGCTTCTGCATCGAGGACACGCTCTATGGTGCTGCGCTCCTAGACAAGCTAGAGGAGCTGGGCGCAATCTACCGACTCACCGATAGCAGCCGCACGGCACTGGAGCTGTACCGCCAGCACCAGGCGCATCTCTACGACTACCTCTACAATTGCGATCACAACCAACGGCTGATACAGCGTGGCTACCCTGAGAGCTTACGTCTCTGCCTCGAGCAAGACAGCTCGACACACATTCCCACGCTCAACGAAGCTGGGCAACTATATGTCTAAACAGCTGCCCTCAACGCTAATTTCCGTACATTTGCAACGTAAGTAGTTTCAGACCCATTATACACAACCCGCTATGATTAGTTACTTTGTCCTTGGTGATACGATTTATGCCGTCTCACACACCACAGCTCTCAGCGAGGAGACCTGCGAGCGTCTCTCGTGGCTCTTTAGCGGAGCGCAACTGGCTCCCGAGTCTCATCTCGAGGGAACCTTTGTGGGCCCCCGTCCTACGCAGGTGACTCCATGGAGTACCAATGCTGTGGAGATAACGCAAAATATGCGCATCTCTGGCATTGACCGTATCGAGCAGCTCACACGTACCCACGAGGCGAAGCCGCACTATGACCCGATGCTCCAAGCGATCTACAAGGGGCTAGGTCAGGAGAGCTTCGCTATGACCGCTGATCCACAGCCGATCCGTGAGATCACGGACCTGGAGGCGTACAACGAGGAGGAGGGACTAGCCCTAAGCGAGGAGGAGATAGCCTACCTACAGGGTGTCTCGGCACGCATAGGTCGTCCGCTGACAGACTCTGAGGTCTTCGGCTTCTCACAGGTCAACTCGGAGCATTGCCGCCACAAGATATTCAACGGCACCTTCATCATCGACGGCTTGCGACAAAACGATTCGCTCTTTGCGATGATCAAGCAAACCTCCAAGGAGAACCCTAACGGCATCGTCTCGGCTTACAAGGACAATGTAGCTTTTGTCAAGGGTCCTCGCGTCTGGCAGTTTGCGCCAACGAGTGCGACGGAGCCTTCGCTCTTTACACTACGGGAGCGCAATACGGTCTTGGCACTAAAGGCTGAGACGCACAACTTCCCCACGACGGTCGAGCCCTTCAACGGAGCAGCGACAGGCTCGGGAGGTGAGATCCGAGACCGCATGTGCGGTGGCAAGGGGTCGCTACCACTCTCTGGTTGTGCCGTCTACATCACCTCCTACCCACGCCTCGAGAAGGATCAGAAGCTGAGTCCTGCCAAGCTAGACCCACGTCCCTGGCTTTACCAGTCTCCGCAAGAGATCCTGACGAAAGCGAGCGATGGCGCTAGTGACTTTGGCAATAAGTTTGGACAGCCCCTAATCAACGGTTCGCTACTGACCTTCGAGCATCAGGAGGGTGCCGACAGCACGCTCTACGGCTACGACAAGGTGATCATGCTAGCGGGCGGTATGGGCTACGCGCCCCAAGAGGATGCTAAGAAGGAGACCCCACAGCCTAGCGAAACGGTCGTGCTACTCGGGGGTGACAACTACCGCATCGGTATGGGTGGCGGTGCCGTCAGCTCTGTCGCTACGGGCGAGTACAGTAGCGGTATAGAGCTTAATGCGGTACAGCGAGCCAACCCTGAGATGCAGAAGCGTGTCCTCAACGTGGTCCGCGCCATCAGCGAGCAGGGCGACAACCCTATCGTGAGCATCCACGACCATGGTGCTGGCGGTCACCTGAACTGTCTTACCGAGCTCATCGAAGAGACAGGAGGACGCATCGACATTGACGCACTACCCGTAGGCGACCCGACGCTCTCCGCTAGAGAGATTATCGGCAATGAGAGCCAAGAGCGTGTCGGTCTGCTCATCCAGGAGCGTGAGTATGCGCAAATGGAGCAGATAGCACGACGTGAGGGTAGCCCTATATATAAGGTAGGCGAGACGACCGACGATGAGCGCCTCCTCTTTAGCACAGAGCGGGAGGGACGCACTGCCATCGCCCTAGCCGTATCCGACCTGCTAGGGCAGTCGCCCAAGACGGTTATGGAGGACGAGACGGTCGCTCACCAGTTTGCCCCAGTAAGCTATGACAAAGAGCAGTGGCGCCAATATCTAGACAAAATATTGACCCTCGAAGCGGTCGCCTCTAAGGATTGGTTGACCAACAAAGTGGATCGCTCCGTGACGGGGCGTGTGGCACAGCAGCAATGCGTTGGTGCTCTTCAGTTACCACTATCCGATCTCGGTGCTATGGCACTAGACTATGACGGCAAGAGCGGTATGGCTACTGCCGTAGGGCATGCGCCTCAGGTGGCACTCATCGATGCTGGGGCTGGCTCTCGGATGGCTATCGCAGAGGCTCTGACGAACATTGTCTTTGCTCCCATCGAGGGTGGCATACGTGGCATCTCACTTAGTGCAAACTGGATGTGGCCTTGTCGCAACAAGGGCGAGGACGCACGTCTCTATGAGGCGGTGCAGGCTTGTAGTGAATTTGCCATAGATCTAGGGATCAATATCCCGACGGGCAAGGACTCGCTCTCTATGACGCAGAAGTATCCCGACGGAAAGCAAGTGATGAGCCCAGGCACTCTAATCATCACCGCTGCAGCTCCCGTGAGCAACGTCAGGGACATCGTAACGCCTGAGCTCAAAGCGGCTAAGCAGAGCCGTCTGCTCTACATAGACTTCAGCTTTGCTCCGATGGCACTCGGTGGCTCAGCTTTGGCACAAGCACTGGGACAGCTGGGTGACAGCTTCCCCACAGTCGGCGACACCGACTACTTCGCCACCGCCTTTGAGGCCGTTCAGGAGTTGATCCATAAGGGCTTAGTTCTAGCTGGTCACGACATATCGGCAGGCGGTATGGTCACAACGCTCTTGGAGATGTGCTTCGCCAATACACATGGAGGTGCTGAGATTAGCCTTGACGCACTCGCCAATGTGGACCTCGTCACGGCACTCTATAGTGAGAACCCCGGCGTCATCCTACAAGTTTCTAAGGCGGAGCAGGCGAAGCGTATCCTCGAGGAGTACGAGATCGCTTATGCCGACCTCGGTACACCTACGAAGTCTCGCTTGCTGATGATTCATCAGGAGGGCAAGACGTACGAGATCGACATCGATGCTGCTCGCAAGTGCTGGGCAAACAAGTCTTATCTACTGGACTGCTTCCAGAGTGGCGAAGCTCTAGCCACTAGTCGCTACGAGAGCCTAGGCAAGCAACCCGTACAGTGGCGCTTCCCGCACGCTTTTGCTGGTACCTACGCTGGTCTCGGCCTAGAGCCTCATCGCACGAAGGCTTCAGGCATCAAGGCGGCTATCCTACGTGACAACGGAACCAACGGTGAGCGTGAGATGGCTTACGCACTGCACCTCGCAGGCTTCGACGTGGTAGACGTGCATCTGACCGACCTCATCGAGGGACGCACCGACCTATCCGACATACGTATGCTCGTCTACTGCGGTGGCTTCTCGCACTCCGATGTCTTAGGCTCTGCCAAGGGTTGGGCTGCGGGCATCCTTTACAATGAGCGTGCTCGCAAGGCTATCGAAGCTTTCTATGCACGCCCCGACACGCTCTCGCTCGGCATCTGCAACGGCTGTCAGCTCATGGCTCAGCTCGGTCTCCTCGGCAAGGATGCTCAGGGTGAAAGCCTCTTCAAGCTGGAACACAACGCCTCGCACAAGTTTGAGTCCAACTTCCTAACCGTAGACATCGCCGACACGGGCGCGATCTTGACACAAGGCCTTGAGGGCTGTCAGCTCGGTGTCTGGGTCGCTCACGGCGAGGGACGCTTCGTCTGCCCCACGATACCTGATGAGCAGATCGCAGCACGCTACCATTACGACACCTATCCAGGCAACCCCAATGGTTCTGAGCGCAGCATCGCAGCGCTTTGCAGTAGCGATGGCCGTCACCTAGCTATGATGCCTCACCCAGAGCGTGCTACGCTCACCTGGCAGTGTGGCTTCTATCCCGAGGAGCGTCGTCAGGAGGATCAGGTCTCTCCGTGGATACAGTTCTTCCGCAACGGTTACGAGAGGCTCGCCCAGCAGTAGTCCCCGCTGTCTAGCCAATGCCTGAGATAAGCCGTGAGCATCTCTGTATCTACGCCTTGACACAGCTCAAGGGCGTATCGCTACAGCTTGCTCGCCATCTAATAGAGTTTGCCGGATCAGCCACAGCACTATGGGCTGATCCACAAGCTCTGGCAAGGCTCAACGGTCATATCTACACGCATCTCTACCCGCTCCTGCGGGATCGGGCTAAGCTCGAGGAAACGCAAGCGCAGCTCCAACGCACTGCCGACCTAGGCATTCGAATGGTCAGCATCTACGATGCCGACTACCCTCCCCTACTCCTTCAGTGTGCCGATGCGCCGCTGATACTCTTTTACCTAGGCGACTTAGCACCACTTCATGCGGAGCAGACGCTCAGCGTCGTTGGCACGCGCAAGCCTTCGCAGCATGGTGTCGAGGATCTGCAGGCGATCATCGGTCATCTGCCCAACGTGACCGACAGCGTGACCATCGTCAGCGGTTTGGCACTCGGGCTAGACGCTGTCGCACACAAAGCAGCGCTTCAGGCGGGCTTGCCCACCGCTGCCGTACTGGCGCACGGACTTCATATGATCTATCCGAGCAATCACCGCAACCTCGCTCGCAATATCGTAACCCACGGCGGAGCTTTGCTCTCTGAGTACCCAGCCGGTGTCAAGCCACAGCGACATCAGTTCGTCTTACGCAATCGTATCGTGGCGGGGCTCACGCAGGCGACCCTCGTCGGTCAGTCTGCCGAGCGTGGCGGTTCGCTCATCACAGCACACCAAGCTTTCGACTACGACCGCTCCGTCTATGCACTCCCAGGTCGTCCCTCAGATCGTGAAAACGAAGGGTGCAACAACCTTATCTACAACAACATCGCCAAGCTCATCACCTCTGCCGCTCACCTCTGCGAAGACCTCGAGTGGCACAAGCCTGATCATGAAGCGCGCAGCACCAGTAGCTCTATGTCTCACGAGAGCAAGCTCAACGCTCTGCGTGCTCGCTTAGAGCCTGAGACACGCCCTCTCCTCGACCTACTCATCGAGAGCGGTGAAGGTCTCTCGATTGACGCTATCTGTGACCAGACGCTTATGGGGGTCGACGAGGTAAGCTTCCGGCTCTTCCTCCTCGAGAGCGAAGGTGCCGTGTCGCTCCAGCCCGATGGGCGCTACAAGCTACAGATCTAGCCACATTCTCATCATAATCAACGCAGAAGTCTTGGTAAGAGTTCACAGCTCTTGCCAAGACTTCTTCTTTTGTATCGACTCCTACCCGACAAATGTCTGAGCTACGAAACGGAAAAACAGCTCCCCACGTAGGAAATTGAGAATTCTCACGTGGAGAAAAAACATTCTCCACGTAGGCGAGAAATGAAACTTCGGAGGAATGAAATGAAACTTCGGAGGAAATGTTTCTCGTCCACGTGGGGAATAAAAAATAGACACGTGGAGATTTGACGTTTTCCACGTGACTATCTATTCGTTGTCTAGACACAATCATTTCTAGCCCAAGTTTCACGGCAAAAACGCTACCGCCCGCTACCAGCAATCGTTACACGTTCTCTCCCGAGAAACTTGGACTAAATGCTTATTTAGTATGGCCTAATTTGCTATCTTTGCAACGATGAATAAGAGAGAGATAGAGGCTCCAGAGCAAGCCGAAGACAATAAGCGGACGCATGACCTGCGTACACAGCCTATCCCTAAGCTACTGCTGCGGTATGCTATACCAGCTGTGGTGGGTACGGTCGTGCAGGCACTGTACAACATCGTAGATACGATCTTCATCGGTCAGGGTAGTGGCGAGCTGGGCATCGCTGCGGTATACATTGGCTTCCCCTTGATCATCCTGCTCGTCGGCTTCAGTATGCTGGTGGGTACGGGTGCCTCTGTGGGGGTGTCGATAGCGTTAGGTAGGCGGGACTCGGATCGTGCTGATCGCATCTTGAGTAATGCGGTCTATCTGACCTTTGGCTTTTATGTCCTGACGGTCACGCCCTCGATCATCTTTCTAGAGGATATCTTACGACTCATCGGGGCGAGCGACAATGTGATCCCGCTAGCGATGGACTACCTCCACATCTACCTACCAGCCATCATACTGAGCAACCTGACCTACGGGTACAACAATGTGATGCGTGCATCGGGCTATCCGACGAAAGCGATGATCACAATGCTCCTCGGGGCGGTGATCAATGTGGTGCTGGACTACCTCTTCATCATGCGCTTCGGGTGGGGTATCAAGGGTGCTGCGTGGGCTACGGCGATTGCGATGTTCTGCACGATGGTCTTCGTACAGGTCCACTTCTTCCAGCGCAAGAGCGTCGTACGCTTCAAGCGACAGAATATGAAGCCCTCGGGCCCTATCCTCCTATCGATCATCAGTGTCGGTATAGCTCCCTTTGCGATGCAGGTGGCGGGCAGTGCCGTGAGCTTTGTACTCAACAACAACTTCTCACGCTTTGCCAGCACGATGGCTGAGGCGGATCTATCCATAGCGACCTACGGCATCATCAACAACTACACGACACTCATCGCACTGACTATCATCGGGGTGGCGCAGGGCATGCAGCCTATCGTAGGGTACAACTACGGAGCGGGGCATATCGAGCGCTCGCTGAGCTGCTACAAGCTCGCTGTCGGGGTCAATACGATCATCTCTATTATAGGCTTTGCGGCTGCGATGCTACTACCAGAGCAACTCTTTATGCTCTTCAATGCGTCGCCTGAGTTGATCGAGATAGGTCAGCGTGCCATACGGATAGTCTTCTCGGTCTTCTTCGTCGTAGGCTTTCAGATTACCACCTCGCAGCTCTTCCAGAGTCTCGGGCTGAGCCGTCAAGCTATCTTCATCAGCTTGACACGGCAGATCATCTTCCTCTTACCAGCACTACTGATCCTCCCCCACTTCTATGGTATTGATGGCGTCTGGTATGCGATACCTCTTGGCGACCTCTTGGCGACGGTCGTCTCGGCTGCGATGATTATCTACTACTTCAGGAAGTGGAATAGCGAGCAAGCCTCACCTCTAGCGTAACCAATCCTTCTAGCGTAACCAATCCTCTCGTATGCACGTACTCCTCTACACGCTCTTTATACAGCTCATAGGTATCCTCTACCTCGTATGGCGTGGGGGGCAGGCTGTGCCTAGTGGTTGGTGGCGACGGTCGCTGCGGGGTGTCTTACTGGCCGACCTACTCTTCGTCCTTGTAGTCGTTTTGCTGCGTCATCAGCTCTCATCGGCATTGCTTACATTTAGCATCGTCTTCGTCTGCTCGTGGGCTTTCGTACTCCTATATATAGTACCTCTAGTACTGCTCATCAATGGAGGGCGACTACTCTACAGACGTATCTCGGGGCAAACGGTTCGCACACTGCTCGGCGATACGGGATACCAGCAGGCTAAGTGGGTTCTCTTCTTCGTAATGGTAGCAATCTCGGCACTGATCCTGATGTATGGCTACCAGCAGGCTGCGACACCCCACATAGTGGAGCATAAGGTGGAGCTGACCAAGCCACTCGGCGCTGACCATGAGCATCTGCGGGTGCTCTTCGTGTCGGACCTTCACTTTAGCGAAACGATCGGACGACCCTTTGCGGAGAGGTTGCTGGAGCTTTACAAAAAGATCGATCCTGACCTGATGCTCGTGGGGGGAGATATCTTTGACTACTACCCCGACCCCGCATATCTAGACAGCATCCCTGAGATTATGCAGCAGATCACCCCACCACTGGGTAGCTACTACGTACTGGGCAATCACGAGTACCGATCCGATATGGCGCAGAAGAAGGAGTGGATCAAGCTCGTTGGGGGCATCCTCCTCGTGGACTCTATCGCAACGCCTGGAGGAGTGGTAACGCTCATCGGACGAGATGATTATACGCAGAGCGAGCGGGCTTCGCTCTCCGACTTGACCCGCCAGATACCGCAAGAGAGCCAGCAACTACCGCGTATCCTCTTCGAGCATCAGCCCGTACAACTGGACAGTCTCGCAAGTAACGGCATCGACTTGGCGCTTTACGGACACACCCACGACGGGCAAATCTTCCCCTTCTCCCTACTGGTACGTGCTTACTATCCGATAGCACACGGCTTCACTGAGCGATACGGCACGCCTGTCTACGTCTCTAGCGGATATGGTGCTGCGGGGCCGGCGATGAGACTCTTTACCAATAGCGAGGTGGTGGTCTTTGATTTGTATGGTGCGTCTAAGAGTGCACAAAGAGTGACAAAGCCTTGACACAGCAGATTATACTACTAGCCAATGTAGGCTCTCCACGGACGGTCAACGAGGAGGACGTGCGAAGCTACCTACAGGAGTTTCTCACCGATGGGGACATCATCTCCGTACCCTACCTGATGCGACAACTACTGGTGCGGGGTATCATCGTGCCACGTCGTACGCACTATTCGGCAGAGCGCTACCGTCAGCTCTTGGCGCTCTCTGAAGGAGTCATACCTCTGACTGCAGAGATGCAGCGACTCGCAGAGCAAGTTGCTCAGCTGACGCAGCTCCCGACGCTCTACACACCACGCTACGCGCAGACAAGCCGTGCTCAGTGGGGCGAGCGTATCGCCCAGCTTGTCGGGACGGACGATGTGGAGGTGCTACTGCTCCCGCTCTTCCCTCAGTACACAAGGAGCAATGCGGGGAGTGCTATCACCTATTTCTCCGATCTACCCAAGCCTACTGGAGGGGAGTACAAGACCTCTGTGCTGACTCCGTGGGGTACCGACTCTCGCTATATCCAGCAATTGACCGATCTGATCCAAAAGCATGTAGATACGAGCGACGACAGCTACCACTACATCGCCTCCTATCATAGTATCCCCGAAGCGCATCAAAAGTACGACCAGACGCACGGCTGGGACTACCATACTCAGTGTGTCGCTACGCTACAAGCGGTGACCCATAGACTGGGCGTGCCTGAGGAGCGAGTTCATCTCGCCTTTCACTCCGCTATGGGGCATGGTCGCTGGCTAGAGCCGACACTCGTCAGCGTACTGCAAAAGCTCGCAGCGCAGGGCGTTCATCGCGCCGTACTCTTTAGCCCTAGCTTTGTCGCAGATTGCTTAGAGACGAAGCTCGATCTAGATCTAGAGGCTCGTGAGCTATTCCTTGCAGCAGGTGGCGAAGAGCTTATCTACGTCCCTTGTCTCTCCACCCATCCTGATAGTGGTGCGTTCATCGCTAGCTTGGTCGAGCGAGTACAACGGCTGCGCTAGCCCATCTTTCGCAAATCAAGAAGGGTGCAAACTAGACTTCTCTCTAGCTTGCACCCTTTTCTTTTGAGACTATTGCATAAAGGCGAATCGCTGTGTTGCTTTCGGGATTCGGCTTCGGTCACATACGGAGGTATGCTCCCTTCAGACCTCACCCTCAGCGCCTTGCGCTTCATCCTTTCTGCAAAGTCTAGACAATCTTGCAAGCAAGATTGTGAGACTGTTGACTTGCAACAGTCTCCTTTTGTTTGAGACCGCAGTCTCAGTCTGGAAGGGTTAGAACTTCATCGTCATACCCATATAGACTGTGCGTGGCTGCGTGGGACCGTAGATGTAGGCACTATCACGTCCGCCACCTAAGTCGAAGTCATTTTGGAATGAGTTGAGCAGGTTGTTGGCTCCTACGAAGAGCTGCAGAGAAGAAGAGGTGAAGATGTCGAAGTCGTAAGAGATACGAGCCCCTAGGTCGAAGAAGGAAGGCGTCTTCTCGATACGTCCCCACTTAGGCGTAGCCTCACTAGCATCAGTCGCCCCAGCCTCACGCTGACCAGCAGCAACGAGGTCACGATCTATGACAGCACTCTCAGCACCGTACTCGATGATGTGAGGAGCTAGCATAGAGCCCGTATAGTTGCACGTAGCAGTTAGGTTGAGCTTGGAGACAGGATTGTAAGTTAGCGTCAGGTAGCCATAAGTCTTAGGCGTCTTCATGAAGTCGCGACTCGTGAGCTCTGTATTGACAAAGTTGCCCTCAGCATCTCTGAGGAAGCCCTCGGCCGTCTTCGGGCCATTGTTCTCTAGGGTATTGATGTCGCTAGGAGCCTTCTCATTCTCGCCATTGATGAGCGAACGCTCCACGCCCGTGCTCTCAGCTTTGTCCCAGAGGCTCTTGGCAATGGTAAAGCCAGCCTGTACGGTGAAGCGCTTGTAGGCAACCTTACCCTCGATGTTTGCTCCGTAGACAGAAGCGTCCGAAGCGTTGTAGCGCTCGAAGAGACTAAAGCCGTCACGCTCCTCTAGCGGACGCGTGTTGAAGGCACCCTGAAGACGAGTGAAGAAGCCCTCGAGAAGGAGGTTAGCCTGCATAGCTCCGTGAGAGAAGTACATATCGTTGCTCAGGTTGAAGCTGTGGCTATACTCTGGCTTGAGGCCCTTCTCATTGATCACCTTCTGCGCCTCACCCGATACGATACCGACGTGTAGATCCTCGTCGAAAGTCTGAGGCGCACGAAAACCCTGTGCGTACGAAGCACGGAGGTTCATCCAGGTAAATGGATTGTAGCGTATCGTAGCACGAGGTGTGAAGATAGGCTTGATAGCCCCTTTATCATTCTTGACCATCGAGTGCTCGTCGAGACGACCACCGAAGAGGAGTGTAAAGGTCTTGTTCGTCCACTCGATCTGAGCGATCTGGCTAAAGTTGTGGATGCGCTGATCTAGATCCTCCGCACGAGGTGTCCCGTCGGGGAGTTTCTGATACTTGAGGATAGGCATCTCATCGTTGAGATGATCGTAGAGATACTCAGCGCCGACGAGGATATTGCCTGGCATGAAGAAGAGTCGATCCGTCTTGTAAGAGTACTGAGCACCACCCATCGCTACATTGCCGTGGGTCAGACCGTAGTTATCTCCGTATGCCTCCTTAGGAGTAGGGTGCTTATCGTCAGCCACATTGTCCTCATCGATACCGCCATAGTAGCTATTGCGTACGATACGCTGACCAGAGGCGTAGAGCTGTAGATTGTGCTTGTAGTCTGTCGAGTGAGTATCATAGCGTAGATTACCGCTCAGGATCGAGTGACCGACACTCTCAGCGACTGCAACCACGTGCTCAGGACGCTCGAAGTGGTCACCACCACGACGCTTCTCCTGGATGGAGTGGATCTCAGCGGTGATCTTATTGTAGGGATTGAGGCGGAAGAAGAGTTGCGTACCGAGTGCACGGCTCTCTAGCTGTCCTATCTCAGAGAAGCCATCGCCATTGGCATCCCACCCCGTACGTGTACGATGCTGTCCGAAGATCATCGCACCCATCTCACGGTCTGGACTGAGGATAGTACCATTGAAAGCGATCGTATTGTCTGGCTCCTTGCCCCCAATGAGTGAGAAGTTTTCGCTCAGTGAGAAGCTATTGGTCGTAGGCTCCTTGGTGATCACGTTGACCACACCAGCGATAGCTGACGAGCCGTAGAGGGCAGAGCCACCGCCACGTACGACCTCTACACGGTCGATCATATTAGCGGGGAGCTGCTCTAGACCGTAGACACCAGCGAGTGCGGAGAAGACAGGACGGCTATCGATCAAGATCTGCGAGTAGCGACCATCGAGACCGTTGATACGCACCTGGTTGAAGCCGCAGTTCTGGCAGTCGTTCTCGACACGGATACCCGGCTTGAAGGCAAGACCACCAGCGAGGTTAACCGCATTATTGAGCTGGAAGCTCTTGTTGTCGATCACCGAGACCAGTGTAGGGGCGTAGCGGCGCAACGTGCGCTGGCGGTTTGCTGTGACGACCACCTCCTCAAGCTGTGTGTCATCAAGGACCGCCTCAAAGTTGACCTCTAGTGTCTCCCCTTTCTTAAGTGTAACCTCTTTAACCTGCGTCAGGTAGCCATCAGCTAGCATCGTCAGGGTTAGCTTGCCAGGCTTCTGATTGCGAAAGGAGTAGTGTCCCGAAGCGTCGGTCGTGACCGAGACATTGTACTGCTGGATGATGATGGTAGCACCAGCGATGTGCTTACCAGTCGTAGCATCCACTACGTGACCCGTGATATGTGCATCGGCATGAGTAGATACGATAGGCAGTGTGCGCTCAGCTGTGAGAGCTACAGGCGCGGTCACCGCCATAGAGAGCGAGCAGAGAGTCGCAAGGAGTGCGCTCATCGCCCTGATTGGTAGTTTACTGTACTGCATAGATTATGATTATTTGGATGATATGTTTGCTTGCTAGTTTGTTTCCATTTTGGAGGTACAAAGATAAGACAACTCTCACTCCCTAACCTCATTTAACCGCAAATTACCCGCTAATGGGTATCACTCACCGCACCCACTACCTACCTACTAGTAGAGATTGTAGCACGGCTCCAAAGCAATCCGACACCTCAATGCCGCAAATCTTACGAGTAATGATCTGTAAGAGTCTCAAGTGGTCGTGCGTCGTTGCATAATCGCCGGGACTGCCGTTCCATTCTGATGGGACGAAAATCTCCCACCCAGGGCGGGACGAAAAAATCCCAAGGAAGGGATTTCAAAATCCCCACGGAGGGATGAAAGAATCCCAAGGGAGGGAGCAAAAGATTCCAAGGAAGGGACGCGAAGATCCCCCCATAGGGATACAGAGACGTGTTACCCGTTGCTTTCTAAGTTCATATGCAAGTAAAATGCGAAGTTTTTTCTCGTTTCGGAAACTCAGTCGGCTTCTCTTCGGGTGAACCGCTCGGCGGGGTGAAAGCTTCCACCGTAGGGGCGGACCTGTGTGTCCGCCCGTCCTCACCTGAGCGCAGTCTATTCTGCGGGCGGACACGTAGGTCCGCCCCTACACAAGCTACGTCAGCACGACAATCCCATTCATCAAACGCTGTAACCTCGATCTGTAGGGACGCACGGCTCGTGCGTCCGTTGTGTCAAAGGTTACTGCATCGAGATTTTAACGGGGACGGACACTCGACGAGCGTCCCCCGACCAGTCATTACTCGTGAGATTTGCGAGGTGTAAGGATGCTCTCTTTTGCTTGTTTGTTTCTTTTCGAGTAACTTCGGGGTATCAAAGAAACAAGATTGTATTATGAGACTTCGCACCACACTATGTCTATTGTTTGCCACTTTACTATCTGTCACTATGACTATGGCACAGCAACCCGCCACATCTAGCCAAGCTCTTTACAAGGAGCTACAGGAATTACAGAAGAAGCGGCTGCCGACGCAGACGCTCTCCTGTGCTGAGCGACTCGCCACTCAGGCTCTCCGAGAGGGCAATCTCTACTACACCATCGAGGCTCTGGAGGCGCACAAGACGGCTCTTCGCAGACTGGACTACAACCGTCTGCTGGAGCAGTTCTCCCTACTCCACACCACGTGGCAAGGACGGGATAAGTTATCAGAGCGTGATCAGCGCTTCCTCGCTCTATACATAGCACGGGAGTATATCGTCAAGAGCTCTGATTGGAGCTTTAGGTCAGAGGGACTAAGCCTCACGACCCAAGAGCAAGACAGTGTCACGCCTCGCTACTGGAGTGAGGCGGACTATATGAAAGCTATTGATCCATTGATGGAGATAGCTTTCGCTCCAAGTGCTGAACTCTACAAAGTGATACCACGGCAAGAGGCGAAACAACTATCCGCTGAGCTCTACGCTGATCAATTTTCCAAAGAGGGTAACTATACACTTATAAGCCATCTGCTGAAGACACTTCCTCTCTCTCAGTTGCAGAGGCTAGAGCAAAAGCTCGGACGCACACCCTCTTGGTCGGATCGGCTCGGTGCGCTCATAACGGAAGATCAACTCCAGCAAGCGGACGAGGGGGCTAGGCTCTACGCCCTTTACCAAGCGGTAACCCTCGAGGAGACAACCCGTGGCACAGCTTCCAGTACCGTAGCGAAGCGGCTAGAGGGCTTACTCCAGCAGAGCCAGCAGATGCACCTTGAGTCGATGGAGATATACAAGCGACTCTTCCACTACTACTATGCCAACGGCTCTGACCCTCTGCGTGCTTACCACTTCATCACGCCTTACCTGGAGTGGCTTGACAAGCAGGGCAAGTACCCTGAGTTTTGTAAGGGGATCCGCCGACAACTCTTTACCCCACATCTAAATATCTTCTTCCCTAACTTTATTTTAGCTGACCATCTAGGGTTTGTAGAGCTTCAAATGAGCAATGTGGAGCGACTAGAGCTAAAGCTCTTTGCGCTTACGCCACAAGACGCTATCAAGGCGAAAGGACAAACTATTCCCGAGCAAGCTAAGCTCGTCTGGAGTCACACATATCAGGGGAAGCAAGGTTTGGAGGCGATGGTGCTACAGTGTGACTCGATAGAGCTCCCCACCCTACCAACGGGACACTATCGCCTGCAAGCGGTCGCTCATCACACAACAGAGGCACAACAAGTAGAGTATATAAAAAAGACCAATACAACTATCCACGACTGCACCATAAGCGACCTATGGACGCTGGATCTAGGCAACGGAACAACTCAACTGCTGAATGCCCTTACAGGGCAAGCGCAAACGGCACCCATACAGCTGTGGAGCTATGGAGACAAGCGCTCAGGGTGGCACTCGAACTATAAGCCTACACTGGACAAGATTGGCGAGCGAACACCCGACAAGCTCGGTATCTTTGCAACACCTCGGCCGGCGAAGCGAGAGCGTGCTGTCGCTTTACTCATGGAGAGTGCAGACCATCGGTTGCTCTTGCCCTTATGTGAGTATTGGTATGGCTACCGTGGCGAGGGCGGTTCGTTTCAGCTACCTAAGCCAGTCAACACGGCGCTCCTACAGACAGATAGAAGTATCTACCATCTGGGTGATGCGATAGAGCTTTACGCTGTCGCTTACCGAAGGGGCTACGACCCGAAGCAAGCGATGGTGCTGCCCAAGCTAGACCTGACTATCGAGTTATACACGCCACAGGACGATATGATCGACTCGATCACAGTCCAGACTGATCAGTGGGGACGTCTCCATGCGACCCTCCAGCTGCCCAAAGAGGCGATGACGGGCGACTACACCATTGAGGTCTCTTGTGATAGCGATCTAGATGATTTCGCTGACAATATGACAACCATTCACGTAGCAGAGTATAAGCGTCCGAGCTTTAAGGGTGCCTTGAGGCTACCCGAGGTGGCGATGAAGCTGGGAGACACGATTACTGTTCGTGGCTCTGCAATGACTTACAGCGGCTATCCGCTGGCAGAGGCTTCTATAACCTACAGCGTGACGGGAAGCTATAGAAACTGGTGGTTCGGTGAGGATGTTCCCGATCAATTACTCACCTCTGGCACGCTTCAGGTCAATGAGCAGGAGGGGAGCTTTGAGTTCCCGATTACCCTCTCAGACTTACGCACCGAGGCTATGCGTCAGAACCCGCAGCCTTGGAGCCTACACACCTACCATATAGAGGTAACCATCACGGCGCCTAGTGGCGAGACGCAGCGACTAGAGCGATCTATTTGGATCGGCTCGACACCTGTATCTATGGAATACGAGGGGGCGGAGACCTTCTTCAAGGAGGGGGCAGAGACTTTTACCATTCGTGTGACCAACGATGACGAAGCTCCCATAGCCACGATGCTAGAGCTACGACTCACCTCGCTCGCTGATACGACAAGCTCTTGGTCGGTGGAGGTGCCCGCCAACGAGAAGCAGCACCTGCCCGCTGAGTGGCTTCGTCTACCCTCGGGTTCCTACCGCTTGACTTACATTTACCACGATAAGACGGGCGAAACGCTAAAGGAAGAGCAAGAGATTGTCCTCTTTGCAGAGCGTGACAAGCGTCTACCGATACAAAGTACGCTCTGGGCAGCTTCGCCTTCGGAGGAATATCCACGAGGTGGCGCACCTACGATATACTATGCCAGCAATGAGAGCCAGCAGTCAATCTACTATGTCATCAATACTATAGGTCAGCCCGCTATCTACGGACAGCTTCCCGCACTTCCCGCCCAACAGGTAGGACGCTGGCAACCGACGCTCCCCAAGAGTGTCGACCCGAAAGGGCAGATCCGCATAGAACTCTACTGCGTACGCGACGGACGCTACACCACTCTGAGATTCGAGTATCGCTATACGGCTGACCAGCCGACCCTGCAGCTATCGTGGATCGATATGCCCGACAAGCTCCTCGCTGGCGAGACCCACACGTGGCAAGCTCGCCTTACTTACAGCGATGGCACGCCGGCGCGCCGCATCCCCGTCATGGCGTGGATGTATGACGCTGCCTTGGAGAGCCTGCGCTCGCACAGCATCGATCGCTTGGCTCAATACATACCGCTCTACCTTCAGAAGGTCAGTCCGAACCTTTGCTTCCGATTCGGCCTAGAGGAGGACACGCCAATGGATTATGGTGTGATTTCTGATGCGGTTTATGGTGCTAGAGCAAGCTTTCCGCCGGTGATGGCTCTTGCTAAGAGCGCCTCCATAGAGGGTGAAGTGATGGGGCTAGCTAATGATGAAGTCTTAGTGGAAGATATGAGCGAAAACAGACTAGACGAGGTGGTGGTAACCAGCGTTGCGCCTAATCTGCGGAAGGACTTTTCTCAGACCGCCTTCTTCTTAGCTAACCTCTACACCGACGACGAGGGCGTTGTCACCTTTACGGGCAAGATGCCCGAGGCGCTCTCCAGCTATCGACTAGCGCTCTTTGGCTACGACAGCCGACTGACGGACTGCGCTGCGACGGCCGACATCAAGAGCTATCGCCAGCTGATGGTCGAGACGCTGCAGCCACGCTTCCTCATACAGGGAGACCAAGCTTACCTGACGGGGTCGATTCGCAACCTCACCGAAGAGGCTCTCAGTGGCAACCTCCGACTAGTCCTTTACGATGCTTTGGCGGCGGACAGCACGGCGACCCCACTTGCCGACGGCACACGGGAGCTGGCTCTCACCGTTCCCGCCAGTGGCGTGACGCCCTACGCCATCGCCCTACCCGCTCTGCCTGACCTCTCGGCACTGCGGGTGCAGGTTTACTTCGTCAGCGGAGCACTCAGCGATGGCGAGGAGTACCTCATCCCCGTACAGCCAGCGACGGTACGCACCGTCGAGAGTATCCCCTTCGCATGGGACAAGCAGGCGAGCTACTCTTACCCGCTCAGCGCGTTGCTCGGGCAGGCAAGCGATCCGTCAGCTTCGCTACACTTACAGCTCTGGAGCAATCCACGTTACTTCGCCTTGCAGCAACTGCCGATCCTCTTTAACAATGAGGAGCGAGACGCTATCAATACGGTTCTCCGCATCTACACTTTGACCCGTACGCAACAACTGCTACGCCAGCCGGAGATAGCTCAGTGGGTTCAGGCACAAGCTCAGGCAACTGAGGGAGCCAACAAGTTGACCAGCAACCGTGAGACTATGCTCCTACCGCTAGACGAGACTCCTTGGCGTGCTACCGAGCGATGGCTCGATGGTGCGCAGGAGCAGCTATGGACACTCTTCAAGGCACCCAATGAGCGCACCGCAACTAAGGACATAGCGCAGCTGCGCAACCTACAGACCAGTTCGGGAGAGTGGTCGTGGTACCCCGATATGCCAGGCTCCTCTTACCTCACGCCGCTCATCCTCGACTACCTCGCAGCGGTCAGTGAGCTAGAGGCAAACGAAGAGATAACCGCCATGCTCTCTCGTGGTTGGCAGGCTTACGACCGCACCACGACCAAGCAGATGCAAGAGATGAAGAAAGAGCTAGCCAAGAGCAAGCGGAAACCTACCCTCCCCGCGTGGGGTGCCGAGTGGCTCTACCTCTCCTACCGCTGGCGTGACGCTAGGGATCTGCAAAAAGAGCCGACCACGAAGGCACTCGTCGACTACCTCACGCCACTCCTTGTCAAAGAGGCGCAGCAGCTCCCCCTCTACACCCTACCGCAAGCAGCCTACACTCTCTACAAGCAGGGCAACGTGGCGCAAGCACGACAGCTCGCCGAGATACTGCACGACCACCTATCCTACGAAGCGGCGCAGGGAGCTTTCTTTGCCAACACCCTCGTTGGTGGTTACTTCTGGCGAGACCGCTCTATGTCGCTACAGCGAGAGACTATCGAGCTCTTCGAGCTGCTAGGTCTCTACCCCGACACGGTACAGCAGATGCGTCGCTGGGCGATGGAGTACCTACGCACCAATCTGCGCGCCTCCAACCTAACGCAGCTAGAGCTGCTGCTCACGCTCCTAGAGGACAATGCTGGGGAAACGGCTACGCACGACCAGGTGACCATCTCCATACCTCTTGCCGATGGCACGACCGAGCGCATCGAGACCAACTCCTACTGCAGACTACAATACAAGCCTAGCCAACTAGATCGCACGGGCAGCATCGTCATCACCCACAGCGACCCGCAAGCGATCCTCTGGGGTGGCATCCTAAGCGTTGGCGAGAAGCCACTTAGCGAAGTGTCCGAGCGACAAGGTGAACTGATGATCGAGAGCAAAACTTACGTTCGTGAGGAGATCAACGGTCAACTGCAAGAGCGACCCATTCAGTCCGGCGAGAAGCTCTCCGTCGGGACTGTACTCATCACGAAGCTCCGCATCACCACAGGTCGTGATTTGGACTTCGTCACCATACGAGACATGCGTCCCGCATGCTGTGAGCCGCTAGAGCAGCTCAGTCACTACGAGTGGCAGCGCGGTCTAGGATACTATGTCGAGGCACGCCACTATGCGCAGATATACCATATCAATAGCCTACTCCGTGGCTCCTACGAGATCAGCTACGAGCAGAGCGTGGTACGTCCAGGCACCTACCAGCGCGGTATCACGCAGGCTCAGTGCGCTTACGCTACCGAGTACTCCGCTCAGACCGCTATGCCAACCCCTTACACCGTAATAGCAAATGATTGACCCCATACAGATCATCGAGCGTTACTACCCTACCGACACGCTCGGCTACCGCATCCTGCTGACACACAGCCAGCAGGTTGCCGAGCTGGCGCTTGAAGTTGTACGCCAGCATCCCGAACTAGCGTGCGACGAGCGATTTGTCTACGAGGGTGCCATGCTCCACGACATCGGCATCTACCTCACCGACGCCCCCACGATCGGCTGCTACGGCACCGAGCCTTACCTACGGCACGGCTACCTTGGTGGCGAGCTACTACGCGAGCTAGGTCTGGAGCGTCATGCGCAGGTTGCCGAGCGACACACTGGCACAGGACTAGATAGCGAGACCATCCGCGCTCGGGGGCTAGATCTCCCGACCGACCGCCTCTATATGCCCCAGAGTATCGAGGAGCGGGTCATTTGCTATGCCGATAAATTTTACTCCAAGAGCCAGATAGAGCATCAGAAGCCCCTGGAGAAGGTTCGCGCATCGCTCGCCAAGTATGGTGCCGAATCCTTAGCCCGCTTCGACGAGATGCACGAGCAGTTTCAGGTGCCCAGCACATTAGTCTAAAGCACCTATCCATTCATCCACCAAGACTCAAACCACAATGTTAATACACTCCGCCACCTTCGTACAGAGCAGCCCTTCAGTAAAGTCTTGCCCTCAAAGTACCCTCCCCGAGTACGCCTTCATCGGGCGCTCCAACGTGGGCAAGTCCTCGCTCATCAATATGCTCACCGGGCACAAAGGGCTAGCGATGACCTCGCAAAAGCCTGGTAAGACGCAGCTCATCAACCACTTCCTCATCAATGAGTCGTGGCATCTCGTGGACCTGCCCGGCTACGGCTATGCACGTCGGAGCCTCGAGCAACGGGAGCAGTTTCGCAAGCTAATTACCGAGTATGTCTCGAAGCGCGAGGCCTTGGTCAATCTCTTCGTCCTCGTGGATATCCGCCATGAGCCGCAGCGCATCGACCTCGAGTTTATCAACGAGATGGGCGAAAAAGGCATCCCCTTCAGTATCGTCTTCACCAAAGCAGACAAGATCGGCAAGCAGGTACAGCGGGATGCTGTAGAGGCTTACCGATCTCGTCTACTGGAAGATTGGGAGGAGCTACCGCCTCTCTTCGTGACCAGTGCGTCGACTGGTATGGGGCGTGACGAACTCCTCGATTATATTGAGCAGCTCAACCGTATGATAGCTGAGCTAGAGGGCTAGAACTCCAGTTCCAGTCCGATCATCAGATGCTCGGGAGTGAAGGATAGCCCGAAGCCATTCGAAGGAACACTAGGCTCTTCCCCGTGGAAGCTCTTGCGATAGCCTAGGAAGCCTAGACGCATACAGAGACACAGTCCCTCGGCAAGGTCTAGGCAGGCGCCGGGTCGCAAGCCCACCTCAAAGCCGTGGTGGCTATCACCCTTAGAGGTCTCGTAACTGTACCCCACATTGCCGTCTATATAGAGATTGAAAGGGCCTCTATGCAGGTAGTAGTAGCGAACGAAGGGTGAGAGCGACACCTCGTGCTGTAGTAGCTTCTCACCAGCAGCCTTGTGTGACTCCAGTCCATAGCCAGCGATGAGACCTACGGCCCACGTATCGTTTAGAAAGTAACCGAGCTCAGGATGAAACTCTAGCGATGTCTTATCGGCATCACTATCGATCCAAAAGCTAGCGACACCACCTACAAACCACGATGCGTGGTGGTCGTGCTCGTCAGTTGTGGTCTGTGCCTGTAGAGAGCCACAGCTCCAAAGGAGGGCGAGTAGTAGCCCTGCAAAAAGAGGAAATAGTTTCTTCATGTTTAGTTGTATGTGTTATTACTCGGGGGCAAAGGTCGGAATCTTTTAGAAGAAAAGCAATACCAACATCTCAGTAGCGGAGTACCCATACAAGAAAGAAGCAGGTCTCTACGTAGACATTTCGCTGTCCCTTGGTAACTACTTTATTGTAGGGGGCAATATTTATCGATAAATCAACGTAACTATCAGTGCCACCTAGGTGAAACTGGAGTGCCAACCCCTATTGGCACTAGAGTTTCATATGGGTGAAACTGGAGTTTCATACCGAGGGCACTGGAGTTTCATACGGGTGAAACTAGAGTTTCATACCGAGGGAACTATTGGCATCTCTGCACTTTTTTGTATCTTCGTTGCTACAAATGCGGTGATTGTCTCTTGATGCAGTATTGTCCTCGTGGCACGCTATCGACAGACAGACACCCATCACTCAATCAATCCCTAGAGTCTCTATGAAAAAACGCAATATATCTCACGCACGCTTTACCCCTAAGCTCACCGACATACCGATCCCCGAGGGCTTGCGCAGATGGCGACAAGGAGTTATCGCAGGTGGCACCCTCGCCTCAGGTATGGCCGTGACCGCTTTGGCTCTCCTCTACTGGCAGCGTCATAGGCGTAGCCAGAGTTACAGCTACGCTACTAGAACCTTTAATACGCTAGAGGTGGGAGCAGGCATTCAACTACATATCAAGTTTGACACCGTATCACACGCCTCACTCAGAGTCTCCTATCCGAATGCGCTACGACGTCGTGTGAAGGTGCGTATGGCTGACAATACGCTATCCATCAGACGTCTTCCCTATCGTAGCCATTGGGTACAGGGAGAGGTCTTTGCCGAGCTTACACTACCCTCCCTCAGCCAGCTGCGTGTGGTCGGTGATGCCAAGGTGGTGGCGACGGGATGCAACAAACTCGACACCCCCTTTGATCTGCTACAGATTGGTGGGCAGGTAGAGGGCTTGACTATCGATGCACACTATGCTGAGGTGCAGCTACGGGGCAATGCAAAGGCGGATCTCTACCTATCGTGTGACCAGACCTTCGTAAGCTACAGTGGCTCTCCTGTGATACGTGCAGTACTACAATCTGAGGGGCATGCTCATATCACAGCGGCTGGGTCAGGGAGTGCTACACTCCTCGGGCACGCCAAGGGTCTATCCCTAACAGCCTCAGATCGCTCTATCGTACGGGCTGATACACTGACTATCGAGGAGGCTGATGCGCTACTCTCTGACAGCGCAGAGTGCTACCTCTATGTGACGGATCGGCTCTCCTACACACTCTGCAACGAGTCGAAGCTAGGACTCACCCAGCAGCCGAAGCGTATACTCCAAGCTGAGGTCCTAGACTCGGCAACATTGGAGACACTAGATGGGAAGCGTTAAACTTCTATCTCGCTACCCTATCTGATACAGACAAGACTTATGTAACACTTGAATATCTAAATCTTATGGCAACACCCCCTCCTTACAATCCCTCTGACTACACGACCCCTCAGGGACAGACCTATATGGTCACTCCTATGGTTAGCACGGTGATGCGCAAGACTTTCGGCTGGATGACTATGTGCCTGCTGATTACAGCGCTGACTGCTATGGGTGTCGTAAACTCAGGACTCTTCTACCAGATAGCTTCATCAGGAGCTATGTGGCTACTCATCATCGCTGAGCTAGTACTGGTCTTCGTCCTCTCGGCTCGTATCCACAAGATGAGCGTGACGACAGCTACCATTATGCTGATCGTCTACTCGGTACTCAATGGAGCCACACTCTCTTTCATCTTCCTCGCATATAGTCTAGGGTCTATTGCGAAGACCTTCTTTATCACCACAGGTATGTTTGGCGTGATGGCGCTCGTGGGTGCTACGACCAAGCGGGATCTATCTAAGATGGGTTCTATACTATTTATGGCGCTGATAGGACTCATCATCGCTTCGCTGGTCAACATCTTCCTTCACTCGAGTGGTTTGGATTGGATCATTAGCCTCATCGGAGTGGTACTTTTCACCGCTCTGACCGCTTATGACGTACAGCGTGTGAAGCGTCTAGCTACTGAGAGCGACCTCTATGACGATACGCAGGTAGGACGACTAGCGATCATCAGTGCCTTGTCGCTCTATCTAGACTTTATCAATCTATTCCTATACCTCTTGAGGTTTTTCGGACGTAACGACTGATCGTCCTCTACTGCACATCTATGCCTCGAGCATCTCTCAGAAACACACTTTTCCTATTACTTTTCGGCCTCCTCCCCTATACGACTGTACGGGGGCAGGAGGCTCACACTTTTGGCTTCCTGCTACAGCCCCCCTCGGCACAGTCGCTCGCTATGGGTGGCAAGGTGATCTCCTATATAGATGCGAACCCTGGGTTGGCTCTGGACAACCCCGCACTCTATGGACACGAGGTGGCGGGACGAATGTTTCTCTCCTACTTTAACTATATGCGTGGTACGCATAGTGCCAATGCGCTCTACGGACTACCTGTCGGTGAGCGTGGTGCTTGGGCGGTCGCTCTGCGCAGTACTTACTACGGTAAGATGCAGGGGTACGATACGCAGGGGGTGGCTACGGCTCCTTTTCAGGCAATGGAGATGGCGCTCTCGGGACTGTACAGCTACGACTTGACCGACCGACTACGTGGTGGATTGGCGCTCAAGATGCTCTATGGGCAGATCGAGCGTTACTCAGCCTTTGCCCTTGTAGCTGACGCTGGGCTAAGTTACTACCGCTCCGACTGGGGCACCTCGATAGGTATGACCATCTCTAATGTGGGCGGTATGCTCAAGAGCTACGGTCTCTCTCGTCGTATGCCGCAGTGGGACGTGCGTCTCGGTATGTCGCAGCGACTGGCGCATGCTCCCATACGCTTTCATCTCACAATACAGGGGCTGACTCCTTATAATATACAGACCTGGGGAGCGGGGCGGTCGACAGGCATACGCATAGCGAGCCACTTCGCTGGAGGCGTAGAGTTTGTGCCGTCTGAGCAGTTTTGGGTCGGCATTGGGTACAATGCGAAACAAGCGGTGGACCTCTCAGAGCGAGGCGCCAAGAGCCTAAGTGGTCTGTCGGCTGGTGTGGGCTTTAACCAGAGACACTACCGCCTAGCACTTGGCGCAACCTATTATCACCCACAGATGTTGGGGCTGATGTTTTCCTTCTCCACAACCTTTGGCAATGACGAGTATGTCTACTAAAAAGATACAGATAGCGATCGATGGTTACAGTGCCTGTGGCAAAAGTACGCTAGCACGTGCGCTTGCTAAGGATCTAGGCTACACCTACGTGGATAGTGGCGCAATGTACCGTGCCGTGGCTCTCTTTGCGATGCGCCGTAAGCTATGGGATGGCGATCAGTTTGATCTAGATAAGCTACGTCAGGAGCTGGAGGGGGTGCAGGTGACCTTTGACCCTCAGACGGGACACACGCTCCTCAATGGCGAGGATGTGGAGTCTGAGATCCGCACGCTAGAGGTATCTCGTCCCGCTAGCGTCGTGGCGAGCTATGACTTCGTACGTACGCTACTTGTGGCTCAGCAGCAACGTCTGGGCGAGGCGGGCGGTATCGTGATGGACGGTCGGGATATTGGGACGGTTGTCTTCCCAGAGGCTGGGCTCAAGATCTTTCTCACAGCAACCCCAGAGGTGCGTGCGCAGCGGCGCTACGATGAGCTACGTAGTAAAGGCGATCAGACGACAACGATGAAGATGGTATCGGCTGATCTGGAGGATCGCGACTATAGGGACTCACACAGAGCGATCAATCCGCTTCGCCAAGCTGAAGATGCGGTAGTCATAGATAATAGTGTACTCTCTATAGATGAGCAAGCTGCGATGGCTCTAGCTCTAGCACGACAGAGGGAGCAGAAGTAGATAAGAGTGAAAGCAAGCAATCAGATAGGTCGTGTCGAGATAGACCCCGAGTCGGGCTTCTGCTTTGGCGTCATCAAGGCGGTCTCTCGTGCCGAGGAGATCTTGCGCCAGGAGCAGGGCGAGCCTCTCTACTGTCTAGGAGACATCGTCCACAATCGCGCTCAGGTGGACCGACTAGAGTCTCTCGGTATGCGGACGATAGACCACGAGCAGTTTAGCCGTCTAAGCAATGCACGGGTACTATACCGAGCTCATGGTGAGCCTCCCTCCTCTTATACTTACGCCGCAGAGCATGGCATAGAGGTGGTTGATGCGACTTGCCCGGTCGTGCTGAGACTACAGCAGAAGGTGAGACAAGCGTATCTCCAGCATGTGAATGATGATACGCAGATTGTCATCTTTGGCAAGCCTGGCCATGCAGAGGTCAATGGGCTGGTCGGACAGACCGATGGGAAGGCGATTGTGGTGCGAGAGCCTAAGGACTTAGACTTGATTGACTTCTCACACTCTGTCGAACTCTTTTCTCAGACTACCATGCAGGAGGATCAGCTCGAGGAGATGCTTTCGCTCATTAAGAGCCGTCTGAGTGGCACTGCAACGCTCATTTATCACAACACCATCTGCCAGCAGGTGGCACGTCGCATTCCCAATATCAGAGCCTTTGCCAAGAGCCACGATCGCATCTTCTTTGTCTCCGATCAGAAGAGCTCCAACGGGCGTGTCCTCTATCAGAACTGCCTCGAGGTCAATCCCAATACGACTTTTATCACCTACCCCTCCGAACTGACCTACGATTTAGTTCCCTCACACGAGGAGTCTATCGGTGTGTGTGGGGCAACCAGCACCTCGCGAGAGCAACTGCAAGAGATCGCCGAGATCATCGAGTGCTGGATGCGACAAAGACAAGATGCTACTCAGTCTAATTAAACAACACACCTTATGAGACGACTGCTCCACCCCTTTAGCATACTATTGCCGACCCTCACCTGCCTGCTCCTACTCGCATCTTGTGGTGGTGGTCAGGTGCAGATTGAAATCGACAGCGACAAGGCGGACAACACGGGCTACACAGCGCTCCTCTACACGCTACAGAGTGGCGGAGCACAGATTGACACGCTTACCTTTACCAAGGTCGGGGAGGCTTTTTCTTACTCCTTCGATAGAGACTCTATCTATGAGGCGTACCTCGTTGTGGGTTCCTTCGAGCAATATTATCCTCTAGATCTGCAGAGCCAGAGCAAGGTACACTTTCACCTAGAGGTCGCTTCACCGCACAACTGCTACGACCTAGACGAAGCTAAGAAGACAGGCTATAAAGCTTTCCTAAAGGAAGCAGCACCGCTCCTACGCGCTTATGACAAAGCGGTCGCTGACAACGACTCTGACAATGCCAATAAGAATGCGAAGCTGGTGATGCAGCAGTTCATCGCCTTTGCCTCAAGCCTCAAGGAGAAGGAGCAGACACGCTATGCCGCGCAGATGGACTGGGCGCTGAAGATTATGTCTCTCTACGAGGACGGGTTGTCGCAGTTTCGTCTAGCACTCATCGATGGCACGATAGACTCTGCACTCTTCACACCTGAGATCTATCAGTTTGTCATTACCCCCTCGTTCGCTGCACAAAAGGAGCACCCCACTCTACGGGCTATCAACAAAAAGGACACAATCATATGGCAAGCCTCCAGCTATCCACAGGGGCGCATCCTCTACGGCGCAGATATTGAGTGGCAAAAGGTACGCATACCGCAAGGCTCCCAGCAGTCGATCACACTTCTGCTACCTCTCGGGAGCGTAGACTCGCTAGCTCAGATAGCCAATCGCCTAGGCGCTTACAACTATATCATTGATGCGCCCGAGCCTCTTCGTGTGCAGCTCTACAGATCTTTAACTCCAGACAGACAGGCTGGCGTGATGCACTACCATACCGACAGTAATCACACACTAGTCGTGGACTCCATCTCTTATTTCCAGTACAATGAGTAAGCTCGTCAAGACCTATTCCTCAGCTCTCGTCAGTCTAGATGCACTCCTCGTCACCGTGGAGCTCAGTGTCTCCAAAGGCTTCAATATCAGTATGGTGGGACTGCCCGATGCTGCTGTGCGGGAGTCGCTCTCTCGTGTTTACACCGCCTGCGATTCCAGTGACGCACATCCCAAGACCCATAATACAGTCATCAACCTAAGCCCAGGCGATGTGCGCAAGGAGGGGACTGTCTTTGACCTTCCCATCGCTGTAGCACTGCTTGCGGCTAATGAGATCATCCCCGGTGAGCCTTTGGCAAACTTTGTAATGGCTGGCGAACTATCTCTCGATGGCACCTTGCAACCTGTCAAAGGGATACTCCCGATGGCTATTATGGCACGAGAGCAGAAGTTCAAAGGGGTTATTGTGCCGAAAGAAAACGCCCGCGAAGCTGCCGTCGTCAACGATCTAGAGGTGTACGGGGTCGAGTCGCTCAGAGAGGTTATAGACTTCCTCGCAGGCAGAGCCAAGCTAGAGCCGACGGTGGTCAACACCCGCGAGGAGTTTGCCCAGCAGCAGTGCTTCTCTTCGGTAGACTTCAGCGAGGTCAAGGGGCAACCCGCCCTAGTCCGAGCCATGGAGGTCGCAGCTGCAGGAGGACACAACATCATTATGATCGGATCGCCTGGATCGGGCAAGTCAATGGTCGCCAAGCGTCTCCCCACGATCCTCCCACCGCTCACCCTTCACGAAGCACTCGAGACAACTAAGATATACTCCGTAGCGGGTGCTCTCAAGGGAGGCGTATCCCTGATGAAGAGTCGCCCCTTCCGTTCGCCGCACCACACCATCTCCAATGTAGCGCTTGTGGGCGGTGGTACGACCCCACGTCCAGGCGAGGTGAGCTTGGCACACAATGGGGTACTCTTCCTCGACGAGCTGGCCGAGTTCAATCGTGTAGCCCTCGAGCTGCTACGTCAGCCACTCGAAGACCGCACCATCACCATATCTCGTGCCAAGGCAACCTTTAGCTACCCCGCCTCCTTTATGCTGGTAGCGGCGATGAACCCCTGTCCTTGTGGTTACTACAACGATCCCAATCGTGAGTGTACCTGTCCTCCTGGTGCGCCCGCTAAGTATTTGCAAAAGCTCTCCGGTCCTCTCCTAGACCGCATAGACATACAGATCGAGACCCGTCCCGTAGACTTCGACTCCCTCTCCGACCGTCGCCCCTCCGAGAGCAGTGCTACAATCCGCGAGCGGGTCATCAAGGCGAGAGAGATACAGCTCCAGCGTTTTGCCCCCTACCCTGGCATCCACTGCAATGCACAGATGACGCCACGCTTGATGAAGCAGTTCGCCTATGTCGAGGGCGACGCTATGAAGATACTGCGTCAGGCTATGATACAGCGCGACCTCTCTGCGAGAGCTTACGACCGTATCCTCAAGGTGGCTCGCACCATTGCCGACCTCGATGGCTCTGAGCAGATCTCCCTCAAGCATATCAGCGAGGCGATCAACTACCGCAACCTCGACCGCTCCTCCTGGGGCATCGTATCGGTCTAACAACAAGTAATACAATAAACAGCCGTCCACTGCCGTTAGTTCAGTAAATCAATAGACTCTATGAAACTTCGCAATCTACGCATAACCGCCCTCCTACTCCTAGCCTTGGGGTCACTAACCTCTCGCCTCACAGCACAAGAGGTGAGCCAAGACAGACGCTTCAATCCAGTCCTCACCTCAGTACCCTCACTCAATATCAACCCGAGTGCCCGTGCTGCAGGTCTAGCCGATATGGGTGTTTCGACCACGCCTGACGTACAGTCTCAGTACTTCAATCCCGCTAAGTACGCATTCCTCAGTAGCAAGGCGGGGATCAGTATGTCCTACACACCTTGGCTCGCTAAGCTGGTCAAGGATATCAAGCTTATGGAGCTAGTCGGCTACTACAAGATAGGCCGTGAGAGCAACCAAGCACTGAGTGCCTCGATACGCTACTTCTCCTTTGGTGCTATCGAGCAGTTTGGTCCTATGTCTGAGTCTCTCGGTGAGGCGCACCCCAATGAGTTTGCCGTAGACTTTGGCTACGGGCTACAACTCTCTGACAGCTACTCGATGGCGGTCGCTCTGCGCTACATACGTGCCGACAACAACCTCGCAACGGGTGAGAAGAGCGCTGGCAATGCTTTTGCAGCAGACATTGCGGGTTTCTACAATCGTTACTTTGACCTAGGCTCTGCCGAGAGCTTGTGGACCTTTGGGTTCAACATTAAGAATATCGGTACCAAGATCTCTTACGACAACGGTGCCACCAGTATGTTTATCCCGACCAATCTCTCGCTCGGTACGGGACTCCTCTACCCCTTTGATGAGTACAATGCGCTGGGCTTCAACGTGGAGGCAAACAAGCTCCTCGTCCCAACCCCTCCAGTAAAGGATCAAGCTAACCCTGAGGCATACGACGCTGCTCGTGAGAAGTATCTCAACACTTCCTCCATCGCAGGTATCTTCACCTCGTGGGCTGATGCCCCTGGAGGCTTCAAGGAGGAGCTACAGGAGGTCTCACTGCGACTCGGTGCTGAGTACAGCTACAACAACCGCTTCTTCCTACGTGCGGGCTACCACTACCTACATCCAGACAAAGGTAACCTCCAGTACTTCACCGCTGGTGCGGGCTTCAAGATGAACGTCTTTAGCATCGACGCCTCCTACCTCGTCTCGACTGTCCAGAGCAACCCGCTCGACCAGACGCTCCGCTTCACCATCGCCTTCGACTTTGACGGCATCCGTGAGCTACTTAAGTAAGCTACCGCAAGCATGACCTGCAACTACCGCATAGGCTTTGGCTACGACATCCATCGCACCACGCCAGACCGACCGCTCATCCTCTGTGGCATACGCATCCCCAGCCCGCTAGGACTGCTCGGTCACTCCGATGCAGACGTAGCACTGCACGCTCTGATGGATGCACTCCTCGGGGCTATCGGTCAGCGAGACATCGGCTATCACTTCCCCGACACCGACGAGCAGTACCGTGGTGCCGACAGCACTCAGCTCCTCGCCACCGTTATGCAGATGGTACGCGAGGCGGGCTATCAAGTGGTCAATGCTGACCTCACCATCATCGCTCAGCAACCTAAGCTATCGCCTCATATACCGCAGATCATCGCGCATCTCGAGGAACTACTCGGCACCCCTTGCGTCAATGTCAAGGCGACCACCCACGAGTATCTCGGACCGCTAGGCAATAGCGAGGGCATCGCAGCGCAAGCCGTCGTACTACTTACGCGCTAATCCCCCCCCAACCATATTAGAACCTCAATAGCCACGAAGGAACCCCACCCTCCGTGGCTTATGGTTCTTCCGAGATTATTGCTGTCCGATAAAACAAGATAAACCTGACTATCATTCAACGACTTAAAGACAACCTCGCCACATCAACGCTGCGACTGAGAAAAAAGCTCTCACGAATGACTCCAGAGGAAATCTTCGATATAGAATTATAATGCGTCAGCCCTGAGTCGAGAGAATCCTTCGAAAAGAAGTGCCTCTCCCTGCACCCTTCTACTCGTAAGAGCTTCGAGATTGATGCAGAAGGGGAGGTATTACGAGTCGTTTTTAGTAAGTTTGTTGCGACAAAGAAACAATTCACTAGACCATCGTATGAGGCAAGACGTAACATTTGGCAATCTCAGCGAAGTGAGAGACTACACGCTAGAGGTGTGCACAGCAAGTATGCGGAGTGTGCAGGCCGCTGTGGCGGGAGGTGCTAAGCGTATAGAGCTTTGCTCCGCACTATCCGTGGGGGGACTGACACCTTCCCTAGGACTCCTCAGAGAGGTGCGCGCCCTCTATCCCGAGCTTCGCATCCATGTCTTGATCCGTCCGCGAGAGGGAGACTTCGTCTACTCCGAGGAGGAGCTGCGCGTGATGGAGCGAGACATAGAGGCGGCGCTACCCTACGCTGATGCTATCGTTAGTGGCGCTATGACACCCGCTGGCACTGTCGATGAGGTCGCTACGAGACGACTCTTGGAGCGATCTCAGGGAGTCTCCTTTACGTTTCACAGGGCGTTTGATCAGTCGCAGAGTCCGCTAGAGGATATGGAGACGATACAATCGTTAGGTTGCACACGTATTCTCACTTCTGGTACTAAGGAGACTGCGGAGGCGGGCATTCCGATCATTCGTCAGCTCGTCGAGCGAGCTGCGGGAGCAATTACGATACTCCCTGGGGGCGGTGTGACGGCGAGCAATATCAAGCGCATACTCAACGAGACGGGCGCTCACGAGATACACGGATCGGCATCTCTACACCTACCCGATGGCAGACAGGAGACTTCGGCAGATATCGTTCGCAACTTCCTAAAGGCTATCCACTAAACACTTATCTTTGGAGAGCAAATACAACTCTCTATCTAAATCTTATGGCACGAAAAGCTCTCCTACACCTCATCACAGTGATGCTCCTAAGCGGGTCACTGGCTCTAGCGCAAACGATGCCCGCCGCTAACCAAATGAGTGGCTCAGACAGCCACCTAGTCGAGCTGTACCTAGACTTCCTCTATCAGTACCTACCCCTACCCGATCGTTATGACTATAGCAGAGCCTTTTACGAGCACAATGTGCGACTCTCACTACAGACTCGCCAGGAGATGTCGTGGGGCAAGCGGGTACCCGAGCGAGAGTTCAGACATTTCGTCCTGCCGATTAGGGTCAATAACGAGAACCTGGACAATAGCCGAGAGGTTTTTTACAAGGAGCTCAAGAGTCGTGTCAGTGGTATGCCTATGTACGATGCTGTGCTGGAGGTCAATCACTGGTGCCACGAAAAGGTCACCTACCGTCCCACAGATGCCCGCACTAGTAGTCCGCTAGCGACGGTGCGTACAGCCTACGGACGGTGTGGCGAGGAGAGCACACTGCTCGTCGCAGCGCTCCGCTCTGTGGGTATCCCCGCCAGACAGGTCTACACGCCCCGCTGGGCTCATACGGACGATAACCATGCGTGGGTCGAGGCGTGGGTCGATGGCCAGTGGTACTTCTTAGGCGCTTGCGAGCCTGAGCCTGTACTCAACCTCGGGTGGTTCAACGAGAGTGCTTCGCGCGGTATGCTTATGCACACCAAAGTGTTTGGAGCGTACGACGGACCCGAAGAGGTGATCCAGCGGACGCCTTTCTTCACCGAGATCAATGTGATCGACCACTATGCGCCTAGCTCCGATCTCACCATCGAGGTGAAGACGCCCGCTGGCGAGCCGGTAGCCAATGCCCGCGTAGACTTCAAGCTGTACAACTATGCGGAGTACTTCACCGTAGCCTCTAAGTTTACCGATGCCTTGGGAAGAGCCAAGCTCACAGCTGGGCGCGGGGATATGATGGTATGGGTCGAAAAAGGCGGAGACATAGCCTTGAAGAAAGTCTCCTTTGGTGCCAAGCCCGTAGAGACCGTGATCCTATCGTCCGAGAGCCTGCCGAAGATTCTCGACGAGACTCTCACACCGCCTAGCATCTCAGGCTCCCTACCTCCAGTCTCCGAAGAGATGCGACGGGTCAACAACGGGCGTCTAGCTTACGAGGATAGCATCCGGCAAGCCTACGAAGCGACGATGGTCGATGAGTCACGAGGCAACTATGCCACCACTCAGCAGTTTATAGAGCAAGCGGACAACAAAGAGATGGCCCAGAAGCTCCTCTCCGTCCTAACAAAAAAGGATTTGCGAGACATCTCCCTCGAAGTCTTACAAGACAGTGAGACCGCCGAGACCAATCAGTCGGAGATCTACTACAAGTACGTCCTCAATCCCCGTGTAGAGCTAGAGTGGCTCACACCGTACAAGCACTTCCTCCGTGAGCAACTAGCAGACCTTCGCTCGCCGCAAGAGCTGATCGACTGGACGCTCGCCAACGTTAAGCTAGTAACGGATCAGAACCCGCAGCGCCTGAGGATGCAGCCCATGAGCGTCTACCGCGAGCGACAGACCGATGAACTAGGCAGAGACATCTTTTTCGTAGCGGCAGCCCGTAGTCTCGAATGGGCCGCACGCATCAACGAGATCAATGGCAAGCTACAGTATTACACAGACGATCACTGGGTCGACGTCCTCTGGCACGACCAGGCTAGCCCCATAGCCTCCACACCTCAAGGCACACTCCAGTTACGTTATACCCCCTCGAAGTATATCAGCGATCCTAAGTACTATGCGCACTTTACCATCAGTCGCATCGTCGACGGCAAAACCTCACTGCTGACTTTCGACGAGGAGGCTACCTGGAGTCGTGACTTTGCCAAGGGCATCACCCTAGACGAGGACCGCTATCTACTGACCACCGGCACACGTATGGCCAGCGGTGCCGTCCTCACGCATAGCGAGGTCTTTGAGATCAAGCGTGGGGAGACCACTACCGTACAGCTCACTATGCGAGAGAGCAATGAGGGGGTACAGGTCATCGGCAGCTTTAATGCGGAGAACCTTTACTACGACCTCGCCACACAGACCACCAAGAGTCTCATCTCGACCACTGGACGTGGCTACTACATTTTAGGCTTGATCGCACCAAATCACGAGCCGAGCAATCATACGCTACGAGACATAGCCATCTATAAGTCCGCTCTCGAGGAGTGGGGCCAGTCGGTCGTACTACTCTTTGAGAGTCAAGACGCCGCCACACGATTTGTCGACGAAGGCTTCGACCTACCCGCTCAGGTTGTCTGGGGCATCGACTCAGAGGGCGCTATACTCAAGGAGATCCGCGAGGAGATGAAGCTCACCTCCAGTTCGCTCCCCATCTTCCTCATCTGCGACACATTCAATCGAGTCGTCTACATCCAGCAGGGCTACACCATCAATATCGGTGAGCATCTCGTGAAGGTACTCAAGCAATTGTAGCCGCACTACGCAACACCCCGCACGCCTCTCACGAAACCCCGCACACGCAGCATCCCCGCCGTGCTGCTCGACACGAACAGGGCTCGGACACACCAACTGGTGCGTCCGAGCCCTGCGTTTATGTTTTAATATCCACTTCGCTTGATCTTTAGCTCAGATGAATACTCTTTATCTATATCGCTCTCAAAGTGACGATTTAGGGAATCGGCTATTGTCTTTGCGATAGCTATACGCCTCGAGTCCCACAGGCAGGCACTCCACGCAATACGCAGGACTATGTTATTGCGAGATCCTCGTCCCTCACTAAAGTGGCGAGCGAAGAGTCGTGGAGAGCTCAAGTTATGATACCTCTGGTGATCTGAAGTCATCTCAAAGCGCTGCTCTAACTCAGCTGTCAAGTCTTGGTAAAAGGCTTGATACGCTTCCATATCCTGCACGATTAGATTATTTCCCGTAAAGCTCTCATCGCCCTTAGCTCCTCCTGCAGAGAAGTGGAAGATGGTCGGATAACTCGGCTCGTTGGCTCCGCTAGCTACAAGTGGGGTTAAGGTCCAGCTACCAGGACGTGAAGTGAGCACCTCTAAATCCTCCATATATTGAGCTAGATTGGGTTCGACTTGACGATCATCAAAGGAGTAGTAGGACTTATACGGTCTCATCTCTCCTAATTCACGACTGATGTAATTAAATCCCCCAATCATAGCAAGGTAGTATGAGAAGTTGCCGATGGCGGCATCAGCTAGACTAGATGGAGATATGATCGTCACCTTAGATCCTCTGTCTATATAGTAGCCGTAAGGCTTATTGACTATAAAATGCTCTACAGCAAGCTTGTCCTGAGCTCGCTCATCGATGGTCTGAGTGGTCGCAAGGTTGATCAGACGAAAATCATATGCCTCGTCCACTACATCTAATATATCTCCCACCTTGAGACCTATGCGAGCTTGTAGATCACATATAGAGAGATGCTGAGGTACAATCTGAAATCCTGTCGGGCGGTCTAGCTTTCGCTCGAAGGCTCTATGTAGCTTCTCCGTGTTCTTTCTAATAGTTTCTTTGTGAGCTTCCTCTTCGAGTGTCTCCGAAAAGCCAGCTCCGACCAAACCTGCTGGTATAGCAAAGAGAGCGATGCCAAGGATCCCTACGGCAAAGGCGACGACTTGCCCCACGGGAGTTACTGGCGGGGTCTCGGCAAACTGACCTGGATCACCTATGTACTGTGCAAAAGCCCACAACACGGAAGTCATACCATTATCAAAGGTTTCGGGCTGTGCCTCATGCTCATAGAAGAAGAGAACGAACGATAGCATCAAAGTCACCACTAGGAGCACCTGTAGTGAGATGAGTATCTCTTTGGACTTTGAGGTGATCGCCTGCTGTAAGAGACGAAACGATCGCATATAGCGAAAGATCCTCAAGACACGTACTACACGTAGAGACTTGAGTACCTGATAGGGCAACGGAAAGATGAATGCTAGATAGAAGGTATAGGTAGAGAGTATATCTATCATACCGTAGAAGGTGAGACAGTAGCGCACCCTACCCCAGAAGCCTTTGTACTTGGGACTAAGCTCATCAGCGGTCCAAATACGTAGTGACACCTCTATTGTAAAGATGATGACCGTGACAATGTCTATCACATGGAGTACATACTCACAGCCCTCGGATATGTCAAAGGTGGATATGAAAACCGAGAGTGTACTCAGGATAATCAGTCCAACGATGGTATAGTCGACATAATTACCCCACTGCTTAGTCTCGAGGTTGGCATCAAAAACCTGCCCGAGCTTATGCTTAAACTGCTTGATGCGTCCCACTGGTTTGTCTGATTATAGCTATGATAGCCTGCACCATATCGGTTAGAGGTATGGTGGGCTTGGCAGGCTTTGCTGAGGGCTGACCCTCATAGTATGGAAGATGTACAAATAGAGCTTGCGTGGACGGTCTGCTCTGACTGATCAAGAGTGCCTCGTAGTAGAGGCGATTGCAGACGTAGAGTCCACAGGAGTTGGAGATCTTGACCTTTATACCGAGCTGCTCGATGGTGGTGCGGAGCTCCTTGATTGCTGTATTGGTGAATAGAGCCGAACTTCCATTGGCATAGATGATCTCCTCATCGGGGAGATAGCTGTCGTTGTCGGGGAGCTTGGAGTCCATCATATTGATAGCGATACGCTCTAGCTTGACACGATCGCTACCTCCAGACTGTCCTAACATGATGATTAGGTCTGGAGTGTGCTGGTCGATAGCCCTACGAAAAGCCGTCGCCACTCGATGAAAGCTAACAGGCATCAACTCCGTACAGATACGGACACCAGCTAAATCGTGGGTGGCAACTTCTTGAGCCACCACCCACGATGAATTCTCAGGGTAGTTCCAGTATGGTTCAAACCCTGTCACTAGTACGGTATACACGTTGCGTGTTTTTGTCGTCCTTACTTACACCTCTTGAGGCTAGCTTTAGCACTCTCGATCTGACTCTTATAGTTCTCGATCTGGCGATCGTGATAGGCAGACTTATCTATCTTGCTCTTGCGGTAAGAGGCTTTTGATGAAGGAGACGAAGCACTCCTGATCCTACTTGCGTAGTACTCGTTGTCTCGCTTCTTTTTCTCTCGCTCTCTTGCTATAGAGGCGCGTAGATCTATGATCTTTTTCTTATAGTGTTCTTTGCTCATGATATAAGTTTGCTTCTTCTGTCGTATCTATGATGGATGACTACAGAGGCGCCGTGCTAGCCCTCTCTATCCTCTAGGAAGGACATCAGCTTAGAGCCGAACTGGCGTGTCGTCCAGTCGTTGTCGTACTCAAAGCCCTCCTGCTCTGCTATCTCACGTAGGGCACCCTTTACGTTGTCGTATACGCGGTACACGGTGATACTACCGTTGTCTAGTTTGTTGAGAATGTACTCTCCTGTGGTTACTGTTTTCTTTGCCATAATTCCTTTAGTTAGTTTTAGCTTTGTTTTAAGATTTATCTGATGAAATATACTGGTCGAGAGTACTCCTTGGTATGTGTCAAGGAGGCTACTTCTAGCCAGATGTAGTTGTCGTAACGCATACGCTCGTTTTCGAAGCCGAGGTAGATGGTCTTACGCCCTTTGGGCTTGAGCTCTCCATTACAAGATTGGGTTCCCATCTGAGACTGCTCTACATCATACTTATAGTGTCCAGAGGAAGCTGTCTCGTCTTGAAACTTCTTAGCTTGCGTAGCATCGGTCAAGACATACATATTGCAAAAGGCATCCTCCTCACGAGCTGGACGCGTATTAAAGAGCAGTCGGTCGATGACACTACTACTGATGGTGCGCTTTTCGTATACCTTGATGCCTAAAAGCTTGATCTGCTTAGAGGCGAGGGATAAGTTGTCGGCAAACTTGCCATCGCTGGGAGCTGTCTTCTCATTGGTAGATATACGGAGAGAGTATAGTATGGCATCACTACCAGCAGGCACAGGTACGGATATCAAAGCTCGAGACTTACCAGAGAATATAGACTTGAGATTGCCTCGTAGTCCGACTTTCTTAGGCTCTTTAAAGACTGGCGACACCCGCACACTCTCAGTGGCTTCTGCCAGAAAGTCTCCCTGCTTACAGCTTACCGTTCGCTCCGAGACGCGTGGTCGCTTGTCGTTATCTACGCCTTCATATGAGAGCGCTATATCGGCGATAAGTTCCCCACCATCGGGTCGTAACTCTATCATATAGATGCCGTCCGATGGCATAGTCACCTGCTCCTCCAGAGTACCCTGGACGTGCCACTGCTTGAGACGCTTCTGGTGATTGATGTCAAAGAGGGAGACAAGCGCTGAGCCGTGAGGAGTCAAAGAGATGCGGAGCTGATCCTGAGCCTTGAAGTAATAAGGGTAACGCTTGACAGCGTCTACCTTCATATGTCTTCTAGATATAAGTCCCTTGCCAGAAAAAGAAGTTGACTCTGATGCGACAGTGTATGTGGGAGCAGTCTGAGATGACGGAAGTAGACTACTCGGACTTGCTTGGAGCACAGCGAGTCTCTCCTTGAGTTCCTGGCACTTTTGCTGCGCACGCTCGCCCATACCATTAGGGTTGTAGTCGTACTCAATCTGACTTAGCTCAGTATAGATCGCCTGTAAGTCTAGATCGGTGTGAGCACTTTGAGCTTTTGAGCAGAGGAGGTCTAGCTTTTGCGATATGTTGTCATACTTCATCTGCTCCAGCTCAGAGATCTTGTCGAGCTTTGCATCCTTCTTATTGCTTTGCCCACACCCAGCACAAGTCATAAATATGCAGAGGAGCAAACCTCCATAGAGTACCTGTAACAGCCCTTTCATTCCTTCTCTCTGTCTAGTAGTTATAAGACTCATCGATGAGCTGCTCTAACCGCTCTCTCACCTGATTACTTTGGAAAGCGGCATACTCATCTGCGTACTGACTACTGCTTGCGTCTACATAGGTGGCGAACCACGATAGCTTACTTCTTACAAACTGACTCGCTTCATCTTGTCGTCCAGCAGCACACATATCCACTACGACATCATTCATGTAGTCGTAGAGACAGGGGGCATTACCTATATAGTTTTCATCAAGAGCCTTTAGGGGATAGTAGTTCCAAGCGGTCTCGTAGTCTCCATGCTTGACTAGGTAGTCTCTGAGTAGCTTACAGGCATCCCGCTCGTAGGGGTAAAGGGAGTACGAGATATCATCTCGACCTTTGTGGTACGGCGTGAGTACCTCATATACGTAGATAGCCTGCTTGGGGTTATCTAGCTCTAGGTAGACGCGTATCAGACGTAGCGCACAGCGCTTCTTGTCGGAGCTGTCATCAATCTGCTCGATACACTTGGATGCTTCGGTGAGGTTTCCATCTTCGAGGGCTTTCTTAAACTGCTTGACAGCACTACTGCTACAAGCCGTGCTGATTACGTTGCCGATGAATGCGATCCCTAGAAGGGCTAGAACAGCATAAATGATAATCTTCTTCGTACTCATAAGAATGGGTCTAATAACTCTCTAGATGAATAGAGCAAATGGCTAAGGAGAATAAACCACCAATGATATCAGCGCAAGAATAGCGATGAGAACAAAACTTAGGATGAAAGATGAGACAAGAATGACTTTGAGACAGAAACGGAAATTTTTTCGGGACTAAGTTCACGGCGGAGTAACTTGATACTGCTAGAGTACCATGTCACAGAATTGTGAAAGATCTCCGAGCTTTGTTCGCCGTGCCATAGTTTCGTTAGGTTTTAGTTGTTAGCTTGTGAGACTTACTCTATCACGACAAACTCTGTGCGACGGTTCACCTCTAGACTATCTGGGTCTATAGGATCTGTGGATCCCTTGCCCTCTGCTTCCAAGCGCTCTGCAGAGACCCCTTGACTGATGAGAAAGTCCACAGCTGCCTGAGCTCTAGCCTCTGAGAGCCGTTGGTTAAAGGTCTCATCGCCTTCCTCTGAAGTGTGTCCCTCTAGCTTGAGCTTTAGGCCTGAATGACTCTCCATAAACTTAGCAAGATCGCATAGGACGAGCTGCGCCTCTCTGGTCAGATCAGCTTTGCCCTTGGCGAACTTGACATCGTTGAAGTTCTGCTCCAGTTCTTCTACCCGCTCACGATAGAGTTTATTCCTTTGTCTCCTATTAACACAATCACCAATGAATCCGATGCCGATGAGAACTAGGACAATGTAAGTTATAATCTTCTTCTTGCTCATAGGGGATATGGCTTAGCCACGTGTGGGTGAGACGATAGTCAATGGAGACACTACTGAGGGGTAGTGCTCCATTGACATGTACGTAGATTACTTCTTGCCTGCAGCGACTAGTGTGATATTGTCGCTACTGAGCTCAGTGTTCTTAGCATTTGCCACTTGCACGCCTACGCCGTATAGCTCAGCAATCTTCTTCTCGAAGTTACCGACCCTTAGGTTACCACCTACGGTCAGCACACCACCCTTTGCAGAGGAGGTCATGAGAGATCCGATTGTAGCCTCGTCATCGGCCATTGCCTTACAGTTTTCCGTCGTGTAGACGCGGAGCGTAGCTCCAAATTCTTTCTTAAAGTTTGCCTTGAGGGTCTTAACCTTCATACGGCTGTCAATGCGAAAGTCTGCCATGTTGTTATAGTTATTGGTTATTAGTATTAGAATTCGACTTCGATCTCAGGGCTGTACTTAACGAGGTCTAGCAGCATGAGCGTTACGTCAGCATGCTCTACCTCTCCGCCCATAGCGTCTGCTAGGTCAAAGAGCACCTGTACCTCATCCACTGTGATAACATTATCAGCCATCACAATCTCGATAGCGCACTGCAAGAGTCGCTTGGTCTCATCCTCTTCGATAGCCGAAGCGTTGTCGATGAGGTACTCTTGGACAGCGTCGTCATCCTTACCCTCTAGGGTATTGACCGCCTCTTGTACCTGCTGGATGAGTGTTGCGGAGTCTATGCCAAGTGCCTCTGCGATGTCTGTGAGCATCTCGTTTTCCTCCTCGGAGTATACACCGTCTGCCCAGATGGCTACAGCTAGAAAAGCTGCTACATTCTTTATATCTGATTTCATAGTTCTGTCGTTGTCTTTTTTATTTGAGCATTCGTTTGATACGTCTGAGTAGACTAGCGTCTTCTTGACGACGTTTTTTTGCGGCTGCTGCGCGAGCCTTTGCTAGATTTTCGAGCATAGCTTTACCTTCCTTGGTACGCTTGTCAATTTTACCTGATTTAGTGCGTTTTACTGCCATTGTAGTATTACTTAGTTGATTATTAGTTGCGTTGTGATGGTGAGCCTCTGCGTGCTCACTCTATGACGATGAACTCAGTGCGTCTATTGACCTCTGGGTTGTTTGGATCAATCGGTTCACTAGAACCCTTGCCCTCAGCTTGCAAGCGGTCTGCCGAGATGCCTTGGCTGATGAGGAAGTCTACAGCTACTTGAGCTCGCTCCTCTGAGAGTCGCTGGTTGAAGGCCTCATCGCCCTCCTCTGAGGTGTGTCCCTCGATCTTGAGCTTTAGGTCAGGATTAGCCTCCATCAATTTGGCTAGGTCATGGAGGACAAACTTAGTCTCGTCTGTTAGGTCAGCTTTGCCCTGGACAAACTTAGCTGCATTGAAGTTTTTCTCGATTTCCTCAACACGGTCTTTATAGACGACCTTCTCTACGGTGACGACCTTCTCGACCTCGACTACCTGGGGCTTACGAAGTAGGAAGAATGCTATGATGCCTCCGATGAGGAGTAGTGCGATGATGAGCCAAAGCCACCAGGGGAGTCCTTTCTTCTTAGCCACTGGGGGAATGTAGCCGTTGAGATACTCTAGACGGAAGCCACCCTTCTCGCCTACTCGTCCAGCCTTCTCAAACTCTGCCACCACAATATCATACTGCGCAGCATGACGTACGATCCTCTCGAAGCTTGGCTTGGTCCACATACTGACGACAGCTACTTTCTTGCCGTCACCCATTGTGAGTAGCTCGTCGGGAGCCTTGAAGTAACCGTTCCAATTGGCTGTAGTCCCTTTCTCCTCTGCATAGATAAAGGTCTCTGGGACACCCTTGTCTGGGTTTAGCTCGTTGGGAAATGCTTTGCGCAGGTCTGCGAGGGTCGCATGCGGATACATAATCATATAGGCATGTACGATACCTAGCGCTGTACGGTTTTGGGCTTTGCCAAATACTTTAATTTTGTCCATGAGGTTTATAGTGTTATAGTTTTATCGTCCGAATAGTTTCTTCAAGATGCCACGGCCTATCTTTTGGTTCAGACCACTCTTGCTCGTTGGGATACCTGTCCGACGAGATACTCGCTGTCTGAGCTTTGTTACGCCTACGGCTCTTTGCCATGAGAAGGAGAGACCTGGTATTGGTGTCGATCGTTTGCGTCCCATAGGGGTTATATTATCTGATATAAATACTCAACATAATCAGTAGCAGAGCCACGTAGCATACAGAGGTTGTACTCGTTAAAGCACAACTGCTGAATCTTGGCAAAGTCTGCAACTATATTCTCTCGTACGGATGTGGCTAAGTCCATAGTCTTTTAGTGATTATGTTATGGAGTTGGCAACTCCATAAGAACTTCACCGACAAAGGTACGAAATGTTTAACAAAAAAAAACACTTACACGAAGAATCAGAAAAACGATGTGACGTAAAAAACTGTTTTGGACAAGCACACAACACAAGAGCGGATCGAATTTTCCTAACTAGACTCAGGGATTTCCGAAAAGTGAGCGTTGTAAGGAAATAGCCTCGTAGAAATTTGCTGTTTCCCATGTGGAGAGTGAACAATTCCTTCCCGAGGAACTATTTTTGTAACTTGCATATACTACGGGATCAACACAATACGAACAGCTAAGACGTCGTTATGTATGGACAGACGCCCTCTAGCTAGACACTTCCGTGCATTCCTACTTTAAGTTTGCAGAGTGAAAAAAATTCGACCCTGGGCTGACGCATTATATTCCCAGGGCTAATGGTCAATCTCTATTGTGGGGCGGTAAGGTGAATTCATAGCAGATGCTATACAAAGATAGTCGTTTACGTCCTGAGCTCCCCTCCTCCCCCATTTGGCAGGAAGAGCGAATGCTCACGTGGGGATTCCCAAATCTCTCGGTGGAAACTAAAAAATGCCCACGTAGGCGAGAAATA
>URDQ01000005.1 GCA_900546675.1 uncultured Porphyromonas sp.
CTTTCATAGTTGTTGGGGGTGGCTTCCCAACTGTGTACTATTTCAGGAGAGGACAAGCTGAGAAACAGACCCTTCGGCTAAACGATTCTTCCGTTGGAACTGTTTTTTGAAACTCGTATGTACTACTAAACCAATACGATACGAATGTAAGAAGGCTCAACCATCCAGAGAGGACGGCTGAGCCTTCTATTGCTCGATAAAGCGGGATTACGCTGTGCGCACTACTTACTGATGGTGTCGCGGATGATCTGTGCGACCTGCGAGACGCAGAGCTTAAGGTCATCGTTGACCACGGTGTGGTCAAACTGCTCGGCAAAGTTGATCTCATACGAAGCACGACGCATACGCTCCTCGACTAACTCGGGACTCTCGGTGCCTCGTGACTCAAGCCGGCGACGTAGCTCCGCAAAGGTGGGTGGCATAAGGAAGATGCTGACCACCTTGTCTCTGTAAGCCTCCTGGATGCGCATCGCACCGACGGCATCGACGTCAAAGAGGATGTTGCGCCCCATGGCGGCTAGCCGATCGACTTCGCTGCGGAGCGTACCGTAGTACTTGCCAGGGTAGACCTCTACATACTCGACGAGGCGGTCCTCGGCGATCAACTGCTTGAACTGCTCGGGCGTGTAGAAGTAGTACTCCACACCATGCTGCTCATTGCCTCGTGGCGGACGGCTCGTGGCGGATATGCTGAAGGAGAGTCGCAGGCTCTCGTCTTGCATGAGCTGCTGGATGACGGTACTCTTGCCAGAGCCTGAGGGGGCGGAGATAAGGATGAGATGTGACATAGCTTTTGTCTCTTAGGTTATAGTACGTTGAGGACTTGCTCCTTGATCTGCTCTAGCTCGTCTTTCATCTGGACGACGAGCTGCTGCATGGCAGCGTTGTTGCTCTTAGAGCCTAGGGTGTTGATCTCACGCCCCATCTCCTGAGCGATGAAGCCGAGCTTCTTGCCTCTAGAGGGATCGGGATCGCCTGTCTGGGCTAGCACCTCACGGAAGTAGTGGATATGGTTGGCGAGTCGGTTCTTCTCCTCGCTGATGTCTAGCTTCTCGATGTAGTAAATGAGCTCTTGCTCTAGCCTAGCCTCATCGTACTGTATGGAGGTGAGCTGGGCTAGTCGCTCCTCGAGCTTGCTCCGAAGGTCTGTGATGCGACTCTGCTCGTAGGGATCGACCTCTGCGCGTAGGGCCTCGATGCGATCAAGCTTCTCCACAAAGATGCGCTCGAGCGATGCGCCCTCTTGCTCTCTAAAAGCGTTGAACTGGTCAACCGCCTCCCTGATAGCTTGGCTCAGGAGCTGCATATCTTCGTCGGTGAGGGGCGTCTCGTCTTGCTCTACGATGACGCCTGGGTAGCTGAGCAAGAGACGTGTCAGATCTTCGGGCTGAGGAATCCCTTCTGCCTCTATGGCGCTATGGATCTGATCATAATAAGCACGGAGCAGGGGGGCATTGATCTGTACCTGTGGGGAGGTGCCTAGCGAATTATCGGCCGTGCGAATGGTCACGTCGACCTTGCCTCTAAAGAGTGCGGGAATCAAGATGCCACGAAGCTCTATCTCTCGGTCTCGTAGGATGGAGGGGAGTCGAAGCGAGAGGTCGAGCTGCTTGCTATTGACAGAGCGGATCGAGATCTCGTAGGTGACACCCTCTAGGAGTAGCTGACTGCTACCATATCCTGTCATGGAGTAAATCATAGTCTTACGCTGTATGGGGGATCAAAGCAAAGATAGCGTCGTACACTACCCTACTGCGTCCCTATTGACTTTTTGGGAATAGCAAAAAGGGGCAAAGCTTTTTGCCAAAGCCTGCCCCTATATGATGATGCCTAGGCGTTGCGCCCGTGACAATTCTTATACTTTTTACCGCTACCGCAAGGGCATGGATCGTTGCGACCGATCTTCTTGTCCTTGACAATAGGCTGAGCCTTAGGCTGTGAAGCCTGTGTGGCGGCTTGTCCAGCTTGACGCTGTGCCTCCTGCTGGCTAGCGATCTCGTCCTTGGTCTCACGATACTGGCTACGGTCTGTGCGTCGCTCGGCCTGCGCCTCACGAACGGAGAGACTAGAGCCAGTCTCATCGTCTGCGGGTAGCGGTATGCGACCACGCGTGAGGATCGTAGCGGTCTTGCGGTTGAGCCCGTCAAGCATGTCGCTAAAGAGGTCGTAAGACTCTAGCTTGTAGATGAGGAGAGGATCCTTGTTCTCATAGCTAGCGTTTTGCACGGAGTTGCGTAGCTCGTCCATCTCACGGAGGTGCTCCTTCCAGGCGTCATCCAGGGTGTAGAGCATAATCGTCTTGTGAAACTCCTTGACGATGCTCTTGCCCTCGGTGCGGTCTGCCTCGGCGAGGTCGCAAGGGATGTTGTACACCTTATTACCATCCGTGATCGGGATGATGATCCGCTTGAACTTGTCGCCCTGCGTCTCGTAGAGGTTGTGCAGGATCGGGTAAGCGACCGTGGCGATCTTCTCACCCTTGTGGTTGAGTGCCTGATAGACTGTCTCAAAGGTTTTGTCGACCACCTCATTCGTATGAGCCGACTTAAAGGTCTCTGGCGTGAACTCAGTCTCTACGGCTAGTATCGAGAGGAGCTCATTGCGGAAGCCCTCGTAGTCGTCTGCCTCCTTATTCTTATTGACAATCGCCTCGGTCACGTCGTAGAGCATGTTGAGCACGTCCATACCGATGCGCTCGCCCATCAAAGCGTGGCGACGCTTTTCGTAGATACCCTTACGCTGGGAGTTCATCACATCGTCGTACTCTAGGAGGCGCTTACGGATACCGAAGTTGTTCTCCTCGACCTTCTTCTGAGCCCGCTCTACAGAGTTGCTGAGCATCTTATTCTCGAGGGCATCTCCCTCTTCGAAGCCCATACGATCCATCAGCGAAGCAATACGATCACTCGCAAAGAGTCGCATCAGGTGATCCTCTAGCGAGATAAAGAAGACCGAGCTACCGGGGTCTCCCTGACGACCAGCACGACCACGCAACTGTCTATCCACACGGCGTGACTCATGTCGCTCTGTACCGATGATGGCTAGTCCACCAGCCTCACGCACCTCTGGCGAGAGCTTGATATCGGTACCACGACCAGCCATGTTGGTTGCGATAGTTACGGTACCAGCTTGACCAGCCTGAGCGACGATGTCGGCCTCCTTCTGGTGTAGCTTAGCATTGAGTACCTGGTGGGGGATCTTGCGCAGCGAAAGCATACGACTGAGCAACTCACTGATGTCGACCGAAGTGGTACCTACTAGCACAGGACGACCAGCTGCTATGAGCCGCTCAATCTCCTCGATGACAGCATTGTACTTCTCACGAGCCGTCTTGTAGATACGATCGTTCTGATCATCACGGATCACGGGGCGATTGGTCGGGATGACTACCACGTCAAGCTTGTAGATGTCCCAAAACTCTCCCGCCTCGGTCTCAGCCGTACCGGTCATACCAGCCAGCTTGTGGTACATACGGAAGTAGTTTTGCAGGGTAATGGTCGCAAAGGTCTGCGTAGCTGCCTCGACCTTGACCCGCTCCTTAGCCTCGATAGCTTGGTGCAGACCATCTGAGTAGCGACGACCATCCATGAGACGACCGGTCTGCTCATCGACGATCATCACCTTATTGTCCATCACCACATACTGATCATCACGCTCGAAGAGAGCGTAAGCCTTAAAGAGCTGATTGACCGTGTGGACACGCTCGCTCTTGATAGCATAGTTGGTGATTAGCTCGTCCTTCTTAGCAGCATACTCAGAGGGAGGGAGACCCTCACCCTCCAGCTCTGCTAGCTGAGAGGCAATGTCTGGGAGGACAAAGAAAGAGGCATCTTCTGCACCCTTCGAAAGCATCTCGATACCCTTATCGGTGAGGGTGATGCTATTCATCTTCTCATCGATGACGAAGTAGAGCGGATCAGTGACGATGTGCATCTGGCGCATATTCTCCGCCATATAGATCTCCTCGGTCTTGAGCATAGAGGCTTTGATGCCTGGCTCACTGAGGTACTTGATGAGAGGCTTGTACTTAGGCAGTCCCTTGAAGACACGGAAGAGGAGTAGGAAGCCCTCGTCTACCTCTTTCTTGTCTTCGCTCGCTATCTTTTTCTTTGCCTCTACGAGTAGCTTAGAGACGAAGTCCTTCTGAGCGTTGACTACCTTCTCAACATTGGGCAGGTACTCCTCAAAGAGCTGATCCTCTCCCTGAGGCGTAGGACCAGATATGATCAGAGGCGTACGGGCATCGTCGATAAGGACCGAGTCCACCTCATCCACAATGGCGTAGTTGTGCGGACGCTGAACGAGGTCCGAGGGGGCTGTCGCCATATTGTCTCTCAGGTAGTCAAAGCCGAACTCATTGTTCGTACCGAAGGTGATGTCCGCATTGTAAGCCTTGCGGCGCCCCTCGCTGTTGGGCTTGTGCTTGTCGATACAGTCGACACTCAGCCCGTGGAACATATAGAGCGGTCCCATCCACTCGGAGTCACGCTTAGCCAGATAGTCATTGACCGTGACCACATGGACACCATTGCCTGGTAGCGCATTGAGGAAGACAGGTAGGGTAGCTACGAGCGTTTTACCTTCACCTGTCGCCATCTCGGCTATCTTACCCTTGTGCAGTACGACACCACCGATGAGCTGTACATCGTAGTGTACCATATCCCAAGTGATCTCATTGCCTCCTGCTACCCAGTGGTTGTGGTAGATCGCCTTGTCGCCATCGATCTCCACAAAGTCGTGGTCTATCGATAGATCTCTATCCATCTGCGTGGCAGTGACGACGATCGTCTCATTATTGGCAAAGCGTCGTGCAGTCTCCTTGACAATAGCAAAGGCCGTGGGGAGTATCTCGTCGAGCTTGACCTCGATCTTCTCCAGGACGTCCTTCTCTATCTTATCAATCTTAGACCAAGCCTCCTCACGGGCGTCTATGTCGAGATCTTCGATGCCCTCTTTGAGCTTAGCAATCTCGGCACGCTCCGTGGCAACGTACTCGTTGATTTCGTTGCGTAGCTGCTGTGTGCGATCTCTCAGAGCATCATCGCTGAGAGCCTGTATGGAGGGTTCGACCTCCTTGATTTTCTTAATGTAGGGTGTTATCTCCTTGAGGTCTCGCTGAGACTTACTACCAAAGAGCTTTGTGATGATATTACTGAGAGCCATAAGTGGTTGATTATTTCTGATTGAATAGGGTAAAGAGTGGTGTGCCGTCAGCACTCATCGGCTGAGGGACACAGAGGAGGTATGCGAGCGAAGGGGCGACCGCGTCATACGATATAGGCTCCGTAAGCCTCTGCGAAGCTACTCCAGGAGCCATCAGGATAAAAGGAGCCGTGACACGTCGCTCTCTCTGCTGCTCGACACCTGGCTTCTCTCCCGCCACCTCTGCAAAGGGAGCCAAAGCCAATAGCACATCGCCCGCATAGCTACGATAACTATGCGAGTACAGAGGCTTAGCCCAGGCAGGCTGTGAGAGTCCCCTCTGTAGTTGATATGCGGGGATAGCCCCGATGACACCTTCCATCTCGGATACAAAAGTAGCAAGATTATTGCTCATATCCTGCATATCTACCTTCTTATCTGCTATCTCCTTCTTATTTAGGTGGAGCGTCTGGTGACTGTAGGCCATGACCCAGTCGTTGCGCCCATAGATCGCTGAGAGGTAGAGATTGGCCAGAGCAATACACTTTGCAGGGTCAAAGGTAACGACCGAGCGACGAGAAGGAGCCTTCGGCTGAGCCAAGCTCGCAACAGGGACTCCAACGATATTGAGCGCATAGTGGTCTGCACCGTACAACTCTTGTAGTAGAGCAGTGATCTGATGTACCTGCTCATTGAGCCGAGCGTAAGCATCTTGCTGCTCTGGCGAATAGTCTGCATAGGCTACTCCACGAGCGCCCACCTCTAGGTCTAAGACCATAACGATGAGCGTAGGCGACCTGCGACGCGCTTTGTGAGCGTAGCGTATGAACTCCTTAGATAGGTCTGTAATCGCATCATTGGCAAAGGGAGAGGTCAAGAGGTCGCTCATACGCCAAGCACCTTCGAAGGTATGCGCAAAGCCACCCTCCTTCGAGCCTTTCGAGAGAGGTTTCCAGACGGACGGTGTAGTGCGTCCGCCCAGCGTGCGCTGCTCATTGTTTGCCTTAAGAGCCAAGGCGGGCAGACCGCCGTAGAAGTTGGTCGTAGCCCACCAGCCACTATGCTTATCGATCCATATAGCACCCTCGGCATCGTGTCCCGCCACAGCAATCGCATCGTTGGCATGACTTGCTATCGCATAGACAATAGCATCACCCTGAGAAGAGCCCCTGAGTACATCTGTGAGCAGTTCGCTACGCAAGGTCCCCGCAGGAGCTAGCTGCTCTGCGCTGTTGATGCCCCGGTAGTCTCTATTAGCAAAGGTAGACTCCGACCGCTGCGTCATCGCATCATACCGCTCAGCTTGGTACACGCCATGTATTTCCGGCATAGCGCCAGCCGAGAGCGAAGCAAGCTGCGCCACCTCGTCTAGTAATGGGTACGGATAGCGAATGTCAGGTGCTACCGCTCCCTGCTTCATCACCCCGTTCAGACCATTGCCTCCCCACCCTGCTCGATAACTATCCAGCAGGTCGGTGCGTAGCCCCTTGACATAGATTTGCACCAGTATGTCAGGTCTCGTGCGCTGTGCCGAGAGTGCCAGCGGTAGCAGACAGCTTAGTGTGAGGAGGAGATAGCGAATAGGTCTCATCAGCGCTGTGTTTGTCGTTTAGAATAGGTCAAATAGGCCACCGAAAGGATAGCTGAGTTAATGGCAAGCAAGATAATAGGCAGCGAACTGGTCTGCACAGCACAGGCGACCAAGATTAGGAAGACCGCCACTGCCAGAGCGTTTGCCGAGTGGAAGTACCGTGCGATGCGCTGAGCTTTGACTCCCCTACCCAAAGCAAACCAAGCCAAAAGGAGGAGTGGATGAAAGACCAGCAAGTTGTAGTTAGGATCAGTGCAGGGATGTATCGAGACGAAGGTTAGGAAGCTCAAGATGAAGCCAGCACAAGCGTAGCCCGTCATCCAAAGCAATGTCCAGTAGCGGTTACGACGCAAGTAGCACAGCACACCCGAGACGACCAGTAGGAGCGACACCCACAGGACAGGCTCTTGCCACCAGTGAGCCACAGGTTGTGGAGCTGGTGTCGGGGTCTCATAGACTACCCGATTGCTCACAAGTGGCTTCGATCCTGTCGGAGAGACGATTGTCGCTTGCTGCAAGAGACGATCCATCTCCATCGGTAGGAAGAGCCGATCCTCGACCGTCATAATCGTGTCGGCAGGGGCTCCCAAGGCTAGCTGTGTACCGAGACGATACCACTGATGATAGTCTGCATAGGCATCGATAAGACTGCGTAGCGACTCTTCTCTCGCCACTTGAGGTAGCTCTATGCGCCACCCCTTAGGGAGCGTTTGCTTGACAATAGAGTATGGTCGTGTAGCACAGTTGTCAAAGGCGAAGTTGTAGAGGTAGTACTTATTCTCCTCCTTAATGTTCCACGCTAAGTAACTGCGTATCGCCTCTTCCTGCTCAGGAGAGAGGTCTAGCTCCAGCTCGTAGATGTTTTGCCCATAAGCATGGTAGCGGTAGACGAAGTAGTCCCACGGCTCCTCCTGGACAAAGTAACCGTCCGTCTCACCCTTGATAAACTTTGTGTAGAAGCCTGGCTGGTCAAAGTCAAAGACCCCGTAGTTATACACATAGTCGTCCTCCAGATCCTCTAAGCTACGCACACGCATCGCTGCGTGTCCATAGATCGTGTAGGCATCTGCCTGTGAGGGGGTACAGAGTAGTATACTGATACGATGATACCCATCGGCAGTCGCACCAATCAGCGAGTCTGTACTGAGCGGTTCCTGCGCCGAGGCCGTACTGCTCAGAGCGATACAGAGCGATGCTATAAGTAGTGTGAGTCTAGTCCACACAGCGTTCATTCGTACCATACGATTAGCGGTCTTTGTTACCTATATATTAAGGTATAGGAGATGCCTTACTCAAGCATCTCCCTATACTTCTTGTCTATAGCCTGACGGTCAGCTTCCGTCGGATTAAAGTGCTCCGACTGTGCCAATTTGTCGATCAGCTTTTCATCCTCTGCAGAGGTCTGCTGTGGTATGAAGACATTCACATTGACCATCAGGTCACCACGTCCATACCCCTGTACCGAGGGAAGGCCCTTGCCCCGCATACGGAGTACCTTGCCAGGTTGCGTGCCAGGCTCTACCTTGAGCCGTGCACTACCATCGATCGTTGGCACCGTCACCTGTCCACCACGTATCGCTGTGTGAATAGGTATGAGGAGGTTGTAGATCAGGTCATTGCCGTTGCGTATGAAGTCCTTGTGCTGCTCCTCTTGGATCACAACGAGCAGATCACCTGGTATACCATCTTGAGGGGCTGCATTACCCTTGCCCTGCAGCGTGAGCTGCATACCGCCTACGACACCCGCTGGAATGTGGAAGGAGATAACCTCCTCACCTTGCGTCACACCCTTGCCGTGACACTTAGCACAAGGCTTCGTGACCACCTCGCCAGCGCCTCCACAGGTGGGGCAAGTGGTCTGCGTACGCATCTGACCGAAGATCGAGTTCCTCACGTCATACACGACACCAGCGCCTCCACAGGTCGAGCAGCTACGCTTGCCATCGCTCTCTGTAGTACCCTGACCATGACAGCCATCACACTGGATCAACTTCTTGACACGTAGCTTCTTGTCTACCCCGCTATTGATATCCTCTAGCGTGAGACGCACCGTAACGCGCAAGTCGCTACCAACAGGACGCTGCGCTCTACCTGAGCCAGCGCCTCCGCCACCGAAGTAATCGCCAAAGCCACCTCCGAAGATGTCGCCAAAACGGGAGAATATATCATCTACCGTAAAGCCGCCACCGCTGAAGCCGCCGAAGCCACCAGCTCCGTCTACGCCACTATGCCCAAACTGGTCATAGCGACTGCGCTTATCGGGATCACTCAGCACATCATAAGCCTCCGCAACTTCCTTAAAGTGTTCCTCTGCCTCCTTGTCTCCAGGGTTGCGGTCAGGGTGATACTTTAAGGCTTGCTTGCGGTAAGCCTTCTTTATCTCATCTGCCGAAGCGTCTCGTGAGACGCCCAGCAGCTCATAGTAGTCTTTCTTCGTTACCATATATCTATCTTGTGCAGATCAAAGCTCTAGCCTCTTAGTTAGTTGCCCACGACCACATGCGCATGGCGTAGCACCTTGTCGTGAAGCATATAGCCCGTACGAACGCAGTCGATCACCTGCCCCTTCTGCTCTGGAGCAGGTGCCGGAATCATAGCCACAGCCTCATGTAGGTTGTCGTCAAAGGGACTACCCGTCGCCTCGATCATCACCACACCTTGCTTCTCTAAGTAACCAATCAGCTTATTATATATAAGGAGTAAACCCTCTACGATCGGATCCTCCTCACTCTTGCTCTCACGGGCATGCTTGACCGCTAGTTCGAAGTCGTCCACGATCGGGAGTAGCTCCTTGAGGACACGCTCTCCCCCATTCTTGATCAGGTCGCTCTTCTCCTGTAGCGTACGCTTGCGATAGTTGTCATACTCAGCCAGCATACGGAGATGCTGATCATTGAGCTTATCTAGAGACTCCTGTAGCTCAGCCAGCTGCTGCGCCTCCTCACACTGAGGCTCTGCAGTTGCAGTATCCGTCTCAGTAGCTGCGGTGTCATCGCTCGCCTGCTCTGGTGTCTCTTGCTTCGTCTGATCCACCTGATCAGTATCTATATGTTGTGGCTCTGTATGGTTGCCACCCTTCTTATTGTCCTTTTTCATATTAGCTCTATATTTCTATCACAAGACTATACAATAACCCTGCCAAAGAGCAATTACAAGTATGCTGCCTAGCCAAGCTGGTCATTCTGTCACCAAGCCGTAGCGACATATCTCGTAATGCAGGACAAAAGTACAACTAAATTTCTAGCTTCCCATAAGCTAGCTAAGGCAATCCCGTTAAGGTTGATCATACGCTATGAGTACCATCAAGAGACTATTGCATAAAGGCGAATCGCTGTGTTGCTTTCGGGATTCGGCTTCGGTCACATACGGAGGTATGCTCCCTTCAGACCTCACCCTCAGCGCCTTGCGCTTCATCCTTTCTGCAAAGTCAAGACAATCTTGCTTGCAAGATTGTGAGACTGTTGACTTTTACAACAGTCTCATCAAGAGCGAGCATAACCTTTTGTCTCGTGAACGGAATGTCTGCATACATCAGTGTACGCATAGTCTAACGATTAGTCAGACTATGACGAGTCAGATTAATTTGCGACTAGTTGCTACGGCGATGGCTTCAGCGATATTGCCCACACCCAACTTCTGAAAGAGAGCCTTGCGGTACCCCTTGACAGAGTCTTCTGATCGGTGTATGATCTGTGCTATCTCTCTAGTTCTAACCAAGACATCTCAGAGATGACCTAACGGAGAAGAGCCTCAATCAAGAACTATACGACAACTCTTTTTTAGCACATTGAGCAGGTCAGAGAGGACACCTACCTCCTCTGACTTGCTCAATTGCTTTTTACTCCCTTTGCTTGACAAGCTGGTTGTTGAAGGCTCTCCACGTAGGGAATCGAAAATCCCTAGGGGGGATTTGGAAATCCCTAGGGAGGGACGAAACAATCCCTACGTAGGGGCGAGATGAAACTTCGGAGGAATCATTTCGTCTCCACGTGGAGAATCAAAAATCCCCACGTAGGCGAGAATCAAAACTTCGGAGGAATCAAATGAAACTTCGGAGGAATCATTTCGTCTCCACGTGGAGAATCAAAAATAGCCACGTGGAGATTTGGCGTTTTCCACGTGGCTATCATCTCTAGTCTCGTTTGAGTGGAATATCAGCTAGAGGACTTCAAAATGAAAAGTATCCATATTGATGATCTGTAGTAACCTAATTTAGTATCTTTGCGCTTAGCTATATAAGTCACCCTAAGGTGATGACCAGTTGCACTTGTATAAACGTTTACTGAAACATATATGATGAGAAAGTTTGTCTCGGCTATCCTACTAGCCCTCCCCCTACTCTACTGCCAGAGTCTCTCTGCACAAGAGGCTTCGCAAAGTCTTAACCCACTATCACTACTGAGTGAGTACAACCTACAGGATGTGGGTCTCCTAGCTAAGCCCAACGAAGATGGCAAGACGTGGGGGGCGCTCTTTCAGTTTGGGCGCAATGTACCCTTTGAGTACAACGGCGATGCTCCTCGTGAGGCTGCTAATGTATCGGGCAACGATCCCAAGGTGTGGAGTAAGAGCTTCTTGACAAAAACCGAAGGGCAGACCAAGTACGACTGGCTCACCACTGGAGCTCTCGGAGATAAGTGGACCGACATCGTAGCTCTAGCGGTCGATGCGCCAGCAGCTTATCGGGGCGAAAACGGCGGTGACCCTTGCCCTAAGGGGATGCACATACCGAGCTACACGGAGTGGACAGCTGTCATGCCGAGCTCCTTTGAGGTGGCCAACTTCACGGGTAAGATAGGCATCAAGCACACGACCGAGTCTATCACCATACAGGGGCAAACGAAGGAGTATCAAGCTGACTACTACAGCAAGGTCAAAAACGAAATCATCGGCATCAAGTGTAGCGATGAGAGCGGGATGTATCGCACAGCCTTCCGCTGGACGTGGTCAGACTACGGACTGCTCATCGAGGCTAAGTGGATCGGACAGAGGTATGCGACTATTGAGGATCTCATCGCTGAGACAGACTTCTGGACGACAGATCAAGAGCGCATCGTAACACGCTTCCTACCTGCTGCGGGCTACATCTCTGGCTCTACAGGGTTGGCTGATCAGCGATACGGTGATCTATACTATTGGTCAGCAGCTGCCTCGCAGACGAAAGATGGCTTTGCACCGACCGTGTGGGGCTATCCATATGGTGAGGAGTTTGGTGATGGTGGAGTAGCTATGTACGAAGATGTTATGGGACGCTATAGCGCAGCTTGTATACGCTGTATGATGGGACAACCCGTCTCGACAGGTATCCTCGCCCCCACCCAGCAGGCGACTCTCAGCGCTACTTCTGATGCCAACGGGGTACTAGCTATCTCTGTGTCTTCTGACCTCATCGGAGCGAGCTACCAGCTCTACACCACAGAGGGTCTACTCGTTGAGCAGGGCATCCTCTCAGATATGCAACAGTGGATCAACATAGCGCACTTACCTAACGGATACTACATTCTCACAGTAGGACAGCAAGCGGTCAAAGTGAAGCGATAGCACTTTGTACTCAGTACTCAATCCACTATGTCGTGGATTTGTCGTAATTTTGGAAAGCTAATGGGGTCAGAAGACTTCATTAGCTTTGTCCTAATGAATTACTATTGCTCATGACAATGCAAGAACAGACCCAAAAGTCTATCCTACTAACTGGTGGCTGTGGATACATAGCCTCTCACACGGCGGTCGTCCTGCAGGAGGCGGGATACGATGTCATCCTCGTGGACAACCTATCGAATTCGCGTCGTGAGGTAGTTGATGCGATTGCTCAGATCACCTCGATACGACCACTCTTCTACGAGGTGGACTGTACCGATGAGACTGCTATGGGTGAGATCTTCGAGCATCATAAGGGCGAGATAGAAGGGGTTATCCACTTTGCAGCGCACAAGGCAGTCGGAGAGTCTGTCGAGCAGCCTCTACGCTACTACGACAACAATATCAATTCGCTCATCACGCTCCTACGCTGTATGGAGCGGTATGGTGTGCAGCACTTGGTTTTCTCCTCATCCTGTACGGTTTACGGACAGCCGACGGCTGAGCATCTGCCGATCACCGAGTCGGCACCCCGTCAAGATGCTACCTCGCCTTATGGCAATACGAAGCGCATCAACGAGGATATCATCACAGACTCCGTACGTAGTGGCATGCCACTGCAAGCGGTCATACTACGATACTTTAACCCTATCGGGGCGCACCCCTCGGCACTCATTGGCGAAGAGCCTGTGGGGACACCGCAAAACCTTATTCCTTTCCTGACCCAGACGGTGACTGGGCTTCGCAAGGAGCTCGTTGTCTTTGGCAATGACTACAACACGCCTGACGGCACCTGCATACGTGACTACATTGATGTGATGGACCTAGCGCAGGCTCATCTAGCAGCACTACGTCGTCTACATCGCAACGATGTGGGTGCAGCGACTCCTGCTCTCTATATATATAATGTAGGTATGGGGCGTGGACTGAGCGTCTTGGAGCTGATACAAGCCTTCGAGCGCGCCACGGGGCGCAAGGTGCCATACCGCATAGGCGACCGCAGAGCGGGCGACATAGAGCAGATATGGGCCGACACGAGCTATGGGGAGCAGGAGCTACAGTGGCACGCTGAGATACCTATCGAGGAGAGCCTGCGACGTGCTTGGCACTGGCAAGAGGCTCTAGACAAGCGAGACAAGACAACTAATTAAAGAGATTACAATCCTAACTATTTAACGAATAAACAACTATGAACTTCCCAAACGAACTAAAGTACACGGCTGACCACGAGTGGGTACGCATCAATGGCAACGAGGCTGTCATCGGCATCACCGACTTCGCTCAGAGCGAGCTAGGCGAGATCGTCTACGTAGACGTCGACACTGAGGGTGAGAAGATTGACCGCAACGAGGTCTTTGGCTCTATCGAGGCTGTCAAGACCGTTTCTGACCTGATGATGCCTATGACGGGCGAGGTCTTAGAGGTCAATGCGGAGCTCGAGGATGCTCCTGAGCTGGTCAACGAGGATCCATACGGCAAGGGCTGGATCATCAAGATAGCTATCGAAAACCTCGCAGAGGCTGACGAGCTACTGGACGCTGCTGGCTATCAAGAGAAGATCGGTAAGTAAGACCTAGAGCAGATGCAACCTCTCGTTAGTGTCATCATGGGTAGCACGAGTGACCTACCCATTATGCAGCGTGCCGCCAAGCAACTGGAGGCACTGGAGATACCCTTCGAGCTACTCGCACTCTCTGCCCATCGTACACCCGATGAGGTAGCTGAGTTCGCACGAGGTGCCGAGGAGCGTGGCGTACGTGTCATCATAGCTGCTGCTGGTATGGCCGCACACCTATGCGGTGTCATCGCTTCGATGACTACACTGCCTGTGATCGGAGTGCCTATTGATGCCTCTCTAGAGGGACTAGACGCTCTGCTGGCTATCGTACAGATGCCTCCGGGCATCCCCGTAGCAACGGTCGGAGTCAATGCTGCTCAAAACGCAGCTCTCCTAGCTGCTCAGATGCTCGCTCTGGGCGATCCTGAGATAGCTCAGAGAGTGAGAGCTCAGAAGGCTTCGCTCAAGGAGAAAATCGTCAAAGCTAACAAAGAGCTAGCTCAGATCTCTGACTACAAGTACAAAACGAACTAAGGATATGACGATGTAGAGGCGGAGGGCGATAGATCTTTTGTCCTCCTCCCCTACTCGTCTATCTATCTTTTATACACAACCTACCATACGCTCTATTCGTTTATGTCTCTCTGCAGATACCAGCGTCGTCATTGCTACACCGTACCTGTCGGCGAGGCTCGTCTAGGAGGCGAGTCTCCATTGCTCTTGCAGAGCATGGCCAACGTAAGTACGATGGAGACCGACCTCTGTGTGGCACAAGCCTTACGCTGTGCCAGCGAGGGGTGTCAACTCTTTAGATACACTGCTCAGGGTGTGCGAGAGGCTACCAATCTAGGCGTGATCGCTGAGCGACTACACGCCGAGGGGTGTAGTATGCCTCTTGTGGCTGACATACACTTTAGGAGCGAACCCGCCTTTGAGGCGCTCAAGTATGTGGACAAGGTGCGTATCAACCCAGGCAACTTCCTGCATCAGAAGGCTTCGCTAGACGATGAGACGGCACGGGCGGAGATCGCTGAGGTCTTCGGACGCTTTGTTCGCGAAGCACAGGCTCGTCACCGAGCTATACGCATTGGGGTCAATCACGGCTCCCTCTCTGAGCGCATCCTAGCTCAGTATGGCAACACGCCCGAGGGAATGGTCGCCTCCTGTATGGAGTACCTAGAGGTGTGCGACAGCTTGGGGATGCGTGACGTGGTCATTTCGATGAAAGCCTCTAACGTCTTAGTTATGACGCAAGCCGTACGGCTACTAGTAGAGCGTATGGATGCGCTATACTGGCACTACCCGCTACACCTCGGAGTCACCGAGGCGGGAGCTGGTGAGGACGGGCGTGTCAAGAGCTGTATAGGCATTGCCAGCCTGCTCGTTGACGGACTAGGCGACACGCTGAGAGTCTCTCTAAGCGAGGAGCCTGAGGCGGAGCTTCGCTTTGGCAAGAAGCTCATCGCTTACATCGATCAGTTGGCCACTTTTGACCAGACTAGACCGATCTACGCTAGCCACACTTATCGCTCCGTAACCCGTGACCAAGCACAGGGTGCTAAGACGCAGGCGAACGCTCCCGCTGTGCTAACACTAGACAGTGACGGGACGGCTCTCAACGTGGGCTTTGATGCTCGACTAGAGGAGACGCAATTGGCTTTCCTAGATGAGCAACAACCATTACAGGTCATCGACCTAGACACACCATTGGATCGGCTCTTACAGCATCTAGAGGACTTTGTAGCTCACTGGGACGGACACGCTTGGCTAGAGCTGCGAGGCGCAGAGCTGGACTATATATATAAGGTACGCTATGCCGTGGATCAGCTTTCGACAAGAGGCACGATGCCTCGCATCTTACTGCACTATGCGTCCCATGCGAGAGGCTATGACGACATATTGATCGACTGCGCCACGCAACTCGGCTCCCTACTGCTAGAGGGACTCGGCAATGCGGTAGCTCTCTCAGCAGTGGCTATGAGTCCTAAGGCTCGTCTAAATCTCCTCAATGGTATCCTGCAGGCGGTACGCATCAAGATGACTCACACGGAGTTCATCAGCTGTCCAGGCTGTGGGCGCACGCTCTTCGACCTCCAGCAGACGGTGGCGCAGGTCAAGCAACGACTAGCGCATCTGCCTAATCTCAAGATCGGTGTGATGGGTTGCATCGTCAATGGTCCTGGCGAAATGGCCGACGCTGACTACGGCTACGTGGGTGGAGGCGTCGGCAAGGTCGACCTATACCGAGGACAAGAGCGACTCGTACACGGCATTCCTTCGGCAGAAGCTGTGGATCGTCTCATCGAGCTCATCAAGAGTGACGGCAAGTGGTGCGACCCGCCACAGCAATAACCTTTACACCAACGCTACTTATGCTTTCTATTCGGATTATCAACCGCTCTTCCTATCCCCTACCTCAATACGCTACGGCACTCTCAGCGGGGCTTGACCTACGCGCCAACCTAGAGCAAAGTGTCTCGCTAGCGCCCCTAGAGCGTCGACTAATACCCACAGGCCTATTTATGGAGATACCCGCCGGCTACGAGGGACAGGTGCGTCCACGCAGTGGGCTAGCCCTCAAGCAGGGACTGACCGTACTCAATGCGCCTGGCACGATCGACGCAGACTACCGTGGCGAGCTACAGGTGATCCTCATCAATCTATCTCAAGAGACGGTGGAGGTAGCTCCCGGTGAGCGCATCGCCCAGTTAGTCTTCGCTCGCCACGAGCAGTGTGACTGGATCGAGGTGGAGAGCCTCTCGGACACCCAGCGAGGCGATGGCGGTTTTGGACATACGGGCGTATGAAAAGCATTGGTCGTCAGACACTCTTACTACTTCTCTTAGCTCTACTAGGGCTAAGCTCTGCTAAACTCTCTGCGCAGTCTACAGAGACGGAGAAAACAGCCTATGCGCAGATTGAAGACTATGCCAACATCCTCTTCTTCGCAGGAGCGCAGGAGCCAGCTATCGGCTATCTCTTTTATCTCTATGACGCTTATCCCGACCAGCAGGTTCGGACGGCTGTGCCTCTAGCTAGCTGGCTTGATCTGGCGGGTCGCCAAAGCGAAGCCAGAGACTTACTCCAGACACTTTTCGCCAAGAGAAGTGACCAGGCTCGTGCTAATCAAGAGCTCGTACGCTACTACCTCGCGCTCCTCTACAGTCACGGAGAGATTAATGAGGCAGACTCACTCTTTGCTTTGCTCCCAAGAGAAGTCTCCAGCCACCCCGACATACTGCTAGTTCATCTGACGAGCCTAGCTATGCTAGACAAGAGCCAAGAGCTACTAGAGCAGATAGCGCTACTAGACACGACGCAGCTCACAACGCCTCAGCAGCAAGACACCTACTACCGGCTTATCGCTCAGTCCGCCTCCAAGCAGGGCTACTACCAGCGTATGCTCCAGGCCGCTGAGCGACTCGTTGAGCTGGACCCAAGCAGCCTTGGCAATCACCACACACGTCTAGAGGCACTCAATGCACTGAGGCTAGACGACCAGATAAACACAAGCCTAGAGCAGCTCCAGCGGACGCTCTCCCTACCTGATGCTTACATCGAGGTGACTCGTGCCGAGCTGATCGCTTCGCGCAGAGATACCAAACAATCGGCCGAATACCTCCACCACTACCTAGAGCGTCAAGACAGCATCTCTTCCGTCTCGGCACGAATTATCTCTTTGTTGTTGCCAGACTTCTCAGACATTAGCCAGATCCCGTCAGAGTTTATCCCCGCCCTGACACGCCTTGCGGAGCTAGAGCCGAGCGACCCGAAGCTCTTCGCCGACCTTTACCTCATCGTCACGACACAACAGGGGAAAGCGCAGGCGGAGCAACTCGTCAAGCAGTTTTACGACAACCCCAAGACCGCTTATAGTGCCGTTGTTGTACAAGCTTCGCAGATGAAGGAGCAGGAGCGACTAGACTACCTCACCTCAGCGCAAAAGCGTTACCCCGCAGACCTTCAGATACTGGCACTCTACGCTGGCGAACTCATCGCTCGAGACCGCTTAGACGAAGCTCAGCAAGCGATCAGTAGCCAGTTAGACTTGACCAAACTCAAGACAGCCAAAAACGTTGAGCCAACCGAGGGTCTACGCCTGCTACTCCTCTACTCTTCGCTGATCTATCAAAAGCAGGAGCAGTCGGCACAAGCGCTAGAGGTCTTTGAGATTGCCGAGCAGCTCTTCCCCCGAGATGCTATCCTACTCAACAACTACGCTTACTACCTCTACACCCTATCCCCACAAGATAGTAGCTACTTAGCGAAAGCTGAGCAACTAGCCGCAACAGCTTACGGACTAGCCCCCGAAGAGGCCAACATCCTCGATACTTACGGCACGATCCTCCTAGCTCAGGGGCAAACGACTATGGCGCAGCTCATGCTCTCGCAAGCGGTAGAGAGAGCCGAGCAAATAGGCAAGCCCAATGCGGGCTACATCGAGCGACTAGGCGACGCTTATCTGCAGGGCGGTGATCAACAGGCTGCGCTCCAGCAGTGGCAGCGAGCTTACGAATTGCACCCCACAGAGGAGCTTCAGCAGAAGATCGATAAGCTGACACCTTAGTCCGACACACCACAATATATGTAGACCTATCATGAGACACACCCTAAGATCTTCCCTACTCATCATCAGTAGCACGCTACTGCTCCTAGCCTGTGGCACACGCTCTAGTCAGTCTAGCTCAACGACGGCACCCACAGTTGCAGACGCAGGAGGGTGCGTTGTGGACGCTTCGTGGCTTTCTGACCAAATCCTTCAGATCAGCCACACGCCCGAGCATCGCATCGCTAGCGCCGATCTATCTCTAGGCGACTCACAGCTATCGACACGTATGGATCTCTTTGTAGGTCAGAGCGAGGGAGTCATGCTCTCGGCTCGTCCGCTCCCCTTTGTGGAGGCACTCCGCATCTACATACTCCCCGATCACATCGCTCTATACGATATGATGCACGATGCCAAGGTCCTCATCAGTTACTACGATCTGAGTGAGCGACTGGATGCTGAGGTGTCGTACACGCTCCTGCGTGACCTACTGCTAGGTCAGCCCACCTACCTAGCCGATCGTGAGTACGTAGTCGGGCGCAGTACCCTAGAGGTCTCACTGCGCAGCCTCAAGGGCAAGCCCTGGATCGCAGACTATATGGTCAATCCGCAATGCCAGCTAGGCACCATCCGCATCGCCTCCACTGACCAAAGCAAGGGCGGCTATCTGCAGGGACGATACAGCTACCAGAGCGGTGCCAGCAATCCCGACGTGACCCAGCTCCTCGTCTCCACACCGCGCAAGCGGCTCTCCATACAGCTAAAGTATAGCAAGAGCAAAGAGCTCACGCCTGCTCAACTGCAAGATCGTCTCACCGAGCCTCAGAGAGGCTACACGACCATGTCCCTAGACGAGTTGCTCCGGCTCCTTTAGATTATATCGCACACTCCACTCCTCCATCGATCTATGTCACACCTCCGACGGTTACTCTATACCCTCTGCTTACTCACGCTCACAGGCACCCTCCTCTTGGCACAGCAGCCCAAGAAGTCCGCTGCCGTACGCAAGCTCGAGCGGCAGCGCACCGAGCTACTCAATGCGATCAAGAAGACCGACAAAGAGATCAAGTCACTCGGTCAGAGTCTATCGGAAAAAGCGAAGCAAGACAAACTCATTCGCCAGCAGATCAAAGATCGTACCCAAGTCATCGCACTACTAGACCAAGAAGTAGCTCTCCTCAACCACTCCATCGACTCGCTAGCCACACAGATAGGCAAGCTACAGCAAGAGGAGGAGATGAGCCGGGAGCGGTACGCCAAGACGCTGCAAGCGCTCCAGCAGCGTCCCCGCTTTGAGGATCGACTACTCTTCATCCTCTCCGCCTCCAGCTTTGACGAGGGCATACGTCGTGTGCGCTACCTCTCGGCTTACGCTAGAGCCCACAAAGAGGTCGCTGCACAGCTACAAGCCACCCGTGAGGAGCTACAAGCGAGCCAGAACCAACTCATAGCAACTAAACAGCAGAAAGGCACGCTTCTACAGCTACGTGCCGAAGAGCGTGTCAAGCTAGAACAGCAACAGAAGAGCATCGCCTCCGAGGTCAAGGAGCTATCTAGTGAGCGGCAATCACTTCAGAAGAAGCTCAAGCAGCAACAACGCAAGGCGGAGCAACTCAACCAAGCTATTCAAGAGCAGATAGCTCGTGAGATAGCCGAGGCTGAACGCAAAGCGCGTGAAGAGCGTGAGCGTCTCGAGCGCGAGGCTCGTAAGAAGGGCAAGAAGGTACCCAAAGAGGCAGAGCGTCGCGCCGAGACCAAGGACGGCTATGCGATGGACGCTGCCGAGCGTAAGCTGGCTAGCTCCTTTGCCGCCAACAAGGGACGGCTACCCGCACCTGTCAAGGGTCGCTACCGTGTCATCAGACGCTTTGGTCTCCAGCAGCACGATGATCTAGCTATGGTGCAGACACGCAATGGCGGTATCGACATACAAGTGGCACGTGGCACCGAGGCGGTCGCCATCTTTGACGGAGTCGTCAGCAAAGTCTTCGTCGTGCCAGGTTACCACAACTCTATCATCATACGTCACGGTAACTATCTGACCGTCTATGCCAACTTGCAGACCGTCTCTGTACGAGCAGGGCAAAAGGTCAAAACCGGTCAGGTACTAGGCACCATAGCAAGTGACGATGCGGGGCAGTATGGAGTTATGCAGTTCCAAGTATGGCACGAGCGCACCAAGCTCAATCCCCAAGCTTGGATACGCTAACCCTCGACATACCATTTAGAGCAGTTCATTCATGCAGAGAGCAGAGTCTATGAGGCATTTAGTCGTTGCTATGGGAGCCTTCGATGGCGTACATCTAGGGCACCAAGCACTGATCCACCAAGTCCTCACGATAGCCAAGCAAGATCACTTGACCTCAGGGGTCGTCACCTTCGAGCCACACCCGCAGTTGGTGCTTCACCCCGAGCGATCCTTCCGCCTCATCACGCTAGAGCGAGAGAAGGAGCTACTCCTACACCAGATGGGTATAGAGCGAGTCGCCGTGATCCCCTTTACAGCAGCCCTCTCGCAGATGAGTGCCGAGGAGTTTCTCCGCACCTACCTTGACGAGCAGCTACATATCCACACGCTCGTCGTAGGCTTCGACCACCACTTCGGTCATGACAAGGGACTAGCCTTTGAGGACTACCAAGCGATAGCGCACCGCTACGGAATACGCTGTATACGTGGGGAGGCATACACACTGGGAGACAGCACGAGCCAAGACCCCATCAGCTCGACTGCCATACGTCGCTGGATAGACACCGGCGCTGTGACCGAGGCGGAGAGACAGCTAGGACACCCCTACACCATCTTAGGCAAGGTCAAGACAGGGCTTCAGATCGGTCGCAAACTGGGCTATCCGACAGCCAATATAGAGGTGCCCTCTCCCCATAAAGCGCTCCCCCCTGCAGGCGTCTATATGGCACGCACCACCATCGACCCCTTTGGAGTGAACCAGCAGAGAGATATACCGAGTATGCTCTACATAGGGACCCGCCCCACGCTCGAGCTAGACGAGGAGGAGACGATGATCGAGGTCTTCCTAATGGGCGGTGAGGAGTACCAGCTGTACGGTCAGGAGCTGCAGATCTCCCTCTGCGATAGACTACGCCAGGAGCTACACTTCGAGAGTCTCGAGGCACTGCGCAAGCAGATCTCCCGCGACGAAGAGGCGGTGCGGCGCTACTTCCATCTCTCCAACTAATACTATCCAATAACTCCCCCCAAGGGGCTATATCGCTACGCTGCGGTATAGCCCCTTTATATTGCCCACTAAGCTTGGTGCCACCTAGGTGAAACTGCAGTGCCAATAGGGGTTGGCACTAGAGTTTCATACGGGAGAAACTTCAGTTTCATACGGATGAAACTAAAGTTTCATATGGGTGGAACTAGAGTTTCATATGGGAGAAACCCTCGGTTATAGTTATGTATAGCTCCTAGAAGAGCGATAAATAATGCGTCAGCCCTGCTATACGGCATCACAAAGCGACTAGAGTTTGGATTTTTCATTACCTTTGAAGCGTAAAACCATTATGCTAACGACTTACTTTAACCTAATCAAATGAACACACCATTACTAAATGCTCAGGGTAAGCTGATGCTAGCGACCATACAGGGCTACGATCGCCCTGGCGTGACAGCTTCGCTTATGGGCATCCTCGCAGAGCATGGCGCATACATTCTAGACATCGGTCAGTCAGACATACATAGTCACCTCAACCTAGGCATCCTCTTCCAGATGAATGATCAGGACTCAGGCTCCGTACTGAAGGATCTACTCTTTAAGGGGTATGAACTAGATGTGCAGATACGCTTTACTCCTATCTCTACAGACGAATACGGAGAGTGGGTCAATGCTCAAGGCAAGAATCGCTACATCATCACCGTTGTAGCACGCAAGATGACCGCTGAGATGCTTTCAGCAGTTGCTGGAGCTGCTGCGGAGCAGGGACTCAACATTGACAACATACGCCGCCTCACGGGTCGTATCCCGCTAGACCAAACACAGCAGGCACCGATGGCGAGCATCGAGTTCTCTATGCGTGGCAATATCAAGGATGTCCACGCCTTCCAGCTAGATCTCTTACAGATGAGTGGAGAGCTCGATATGGACATCTCCTTCCAGAGGGAGAGTATGTTTCGCCGTATGCGTCGCCTGATCTGCTTCGATATGGACTCGACGCTGATTCAGACCGAGGTGATTGACGAGCTCGCTATGAGAGCTGGCGTGGGCGACCAAGTCAAGGCAATCACCGAGCGAGCTATGCGCGGTGAGATAGACTTCATCGAGAGCTTTACAGAGCGTGTCGCCCTACTCAAGGGACTCGACGTATCTGTTATGGAGGATATAGCGCACAACCTCCCAATTACCGAAGGGTGTGAGCGACTTATGCGTACGCTCAAGGTGATGGGCTACAAAACCGCTATCCTCTCGGGAGGCTTCACCTACTTCGGGCACTATCTGCAGAAGAAGTTTGATATAGACTATGTCTACGCTAACGAGCTAGAGGTGGCCGATGGCAAGCTCACGGGTCGCTACGTGGGCGATGTCGTTGATGGGCGTCGCAAGGCAGACCTCCTTCGTCTGATCGCTCAGGTAGAGCGTGTCGACTTGATGCAGACGGTGGCCGTGGGCGATGGAGCCAACGACCTGCCGATGCTTTCGCTAGCGGGACTAGGCATCGCCTTCCACGCTAAGCCCAAGGTCAAGGCGAGTGCCGAGCAGCGCATATCGTCCGTCGGTCTCGATGGCATCCTCTACTTCCTAGGCTACAAGGACTCGCTCTTTGATGAGCAGATGATAGAGTGTATGAAGGATGGCACCTGCTCGACACTCTTTCCCCACCACTAATCGTCTAAATATTCACCCCTATATAAATACATGATACGTCATTGCGTCATCTTCACGCTACAACTACCAGGCTCTGCTGAGGAGCAGCAAGCTCATCTAGAAAAGATTAAAAGTCTCCTTGAGAACCTCCCCGAGCAGATCCTCGAGCTGGAGTCGATGGAGGTCTTCTTCAACTGCAACCCTAACGAGGAGTCCACCTTTATGCTTCAAGCTGATGTAGAGGATCTAGAGGCTCTCTCAGCTTATGCCACACACCCTGCTCATGTCCAGATAGTAAATGACCTTATCAAGCCGTACAAAGTGGGTCGCACTTGCATTGATTATAAGCTGCACGACCATTATCCTCACTAACGCTATGTCTAGAGAACAAGAACAACCGCAGGAGCTAGACACCGTCTACCTCGCTGGGGGATGCTTCTGGGGGATGCAAGCCTTCTTTGAGGAGGTCGACGGAGTTAGCTCTACCGAAGTGGGCTACGCCAATGGCACACTCGGGCGACAACCCTCCTACGAAGAAGTTTGCACAGGCGAAACAGGCTTTGCCGAGACACTGCAAGTAGTTTACGATGCAGGGCGTGTGCCACTCAGCTTTATCCTAGAGCGCTACTTCACCGTCATCAACCCCACCACGCTCAACCGCCAAGGAGCTGACCAAGGTACCCAGTATCGCACTGGCATCTACTATACGAAAGAGGAGCAGCGACCAATCATCGAGAAGGCGCTCACCTCGCTACAGCAGGCTTACGCTGACCCCGTCGTGGTCGAGTGCAAGCCTTTGGACAATTACTACCCCGCCGAGCAATACCATCAGGAGTATCTGCGCAAGAATCCAGGCGGCTACTGTCACATCGGCCGTACGCAGATAGCGCGTGAGAGCTACGTACGCTACGTAGACCACGAGGCGCTCCGCAAGAGACTCACGCCGATGCAGTATCACGTGACGCAGGAGGCTGGCACGGAGCCACCCTTTGACAATGAGTACTACGACCTTACCGAGGCGGGTATCTACGTAGACGTTGTCTCTGGCAAGCCACTCTTCCTCAGCTTGGACAAGTTTGACTCTGGTTGCGGGTGGCCTGCCTTTGCGAAACCTATTGACGACCAGCTCATCAAAGAGTCGACCGACCGCTCACACGGTATGGTGCGTACGGAGGTCCGCAGCAAAGATTCGGACGCTCACCTCGGTCACCTCTTTGAGGATGGTCCCGTCGAGCTTGGCGGTCTGCGCTACTGTATCAATAGTGCTGCGCTACGCTTCATTCCCCTAGACAGCCTAGAGGCGGAGGGGTATGGCGACTACCTGCGCTACTTCAAGAAGTAACTGTGACAAGGGTCTTACACCTCAGCACTTATGGGGCTAATAGCGGTGCTGGCGTTGCATCCCTGCGACTGCTAGAGGCTGAGCGGAGCTACGGCTTAGACGCTGAGTTACTGCTCATGGCTCCCAGCTCGGAGCCCCTAGCAGGTGTACACGCCCTTGGCAACGATCGGAGGCTTTACCGAGTTTGGCAATGTAAGCTCTGGAGCGAGCGAGCCTTCGTTGCCCTGCTCAACGGCTTCAACCGTGAGCAAACTTTCAAAACCTCTCTAGGCCGACTCGGCATCTCTATGCCCACCCTGCGTCCTTACCTCGCAAAGGTAGATCTCGTCCATCTGCACTGGACGCAGCACGCCTTCCTCTCGCTCCGCACCCTCGAGGAGCTCTGCAAGCTCGGTCTACCTATCGTCATCACGCTCCATGACTACTGGTGGGCGCAAGGCATCGAGCAGATGGAGACTAAACCTGGCGAACTGTCAGCACCCTTGCGCCGACTAGACCGACAAGTTCGGCAGCGCAAAGCCGAGCTAATGGCGCACTACCCTATTCATTGGGTCACCGTCTCCAGTAGCCTTGCCAATGAAGTGTCACGCTCCTCCATCGTGCCACGACTAGACCTCAGCACCATCGGCAATGTACTCTCCGCCCAATACTATCAGCAGGCGCAGATGCGGGAGACAAATGCCACCAACGAGCAAGCACTTTATCAGATTCTCTTTGTAGCGACACGTGTGGACGATCCGATCAAAGGGTGGAGCTACCTCACCGCTGCTATGCAACAATTAGCCGAGCTGGCGGGCGAGCAGAGAGCGCAAATGCAGCTCACACTAGTTGGCACCCTATCCGACCGCACACTCCTTAAGCAGATCCCCATCCCCGTACGGCATCTAGGCAGCATCTCCGATGCGGAGCGACTACGCTCCCTTTACTCAGAGAGCTCCGTCCTCATCTCGACTAGTGAACGCGAAAGCTTTGGACAGACACTCCTAGAGGCTCTTGCCTGTGGTACGCCCGTCATTGCTAGAGACTCGGGAGGCCCCGCTGATATAGTCACCGATGGAGTCAATGGCACCCTCGTGGCACACGACACACCGCAAGAGATGGCGACCGCTCTTTGGCAGCACTTCACAGGAGCTACAGAGTACCAGTCCGAAGCGTGCCGAGCCTCCGCCCAGCACTTTGCCCCCACCGCCATTGCCCAGCAGTACGCCCAGCTTTACGACCAATTAATCGATGACACCCAGCGAGCAACCCGATGACTACCACACCCCTACTGACCATCATCACCATCTGCTACAATGCGGAGGCAACCATCGCACCCACCTTGCGCAGCCTTGCCGAGCAGAGCGACCAAAGCTTCGAGTACCTCGTCATCGATGGTGCATCTCAAGATAGTACGCTCTCGCTCGTCCAAACGCTTTACCCTCGTGCTACCATTTACTCTGAGCCCGATTATGGACTCTACGATGCGATGAATAAAGGGTTGCGCCACGCCACTGGTACCTACATTTGGTATCTCAATGCGGGCGATACGCTACGCACGCCCGACACGGTTCGTACCGTTTGCACTGCCCTCGAAACGCATCAGCCTGACCTCCTCTATGGCGACACGATGATTGTAGATGGTGCTTACCAAGACCTTCACCCTCGTAGGTTACGCCCACCGCATCAGTTGACGCAGCGCTCCTTTGCCAATGGCATGCTCATCTGCCACCAAGCCTTCATACCACGACGCTCACTCGCACCACTCTATGACCTGCGCTATCGCTACTCGGCAGACTACGACTGGTGCATCAAGATCATAGATGCCATCCAGAGCCAGTACCGCATCGACGACTATCTCGTCAACTACCTCAACGAAGGGGTCACCACACGCAACCATCGTGCCTCACTCCTCGAGCGACTCGGCATCATGGCTCGTCGGTACGGCTGGCCGACCGCCATAGCTCGGCACGCCAGCTTCCTCTTCCGTCGTCAGCGATAATAGTGGCTTCGTAGTTCGTTACGACCCTCTCATAGCAAGCAATTCGTAGTTTAGTGGTTGAGACACTATACAATAGGTTACGTATAGCGATTAGTACGAGCTACCGACCCAAACATCATCGATAATGACAATCTCCACGGAAGAATTTCCAAATCTCCACGTGAGGATTGAAAAATGCCCACGTAGGAACGAAATGAAACTTCGGAGGAATCAAATGAAACTTCGGAGGAAATGTTTCTCGCCTACGTGGAGAATGTTTGATCTCCACGTAGAGAGTCTGAAATCTTCACGTGTAGATCTTGGGTTATGGCTCCTGAACATAGCCACTTGCTCAAAGTCGGGGGGCGATATATGCTCCGCTATGAGAGTTATTTAGCTGGTATCAAGGCGCTATCGATCACAAAAAAAACAAGTGGCGACGAAAGTCTTAGACCTTCGTCGCCACTTGTTTATGAGTTCTTTACCTCTATTTATGAGGTGACCTCTATTTTATGAGGTGCTTAGACTCGCTTAATCTGTTCTTTGGGGATCTCTCTCATCGGTGTGACGAGACGATAACCCTTGCCGTGTACGTTCTTGATCTCTAGCGAGGGATCTGCCTTGAGGATCTTACGGAGCTTGGTCACATAGACGTCCATGCTACGTGCGTTGAAGTAGTTCGCATCGGCCCAGATAGTCTTCAGAGCATAGTCTCTCTCGAGAGTCTCGTTAGCAAAAACGCAGAAGAGCGTCAGTAGCTCGTTCTCCTTAGTAGTCAGTGTGAGTACCTTGCCATCTTCAGTCGTAAGGGTCTGCTTCTTCGTGTCGAATAGCAGCTTGCCTAGCTGATAGAACTGCTGCTCCTCATGCTCCTCACCGATGATGCGTCGCATAATTGCAGAGATACGCGCCTCGAGCTCTTGCATACTAAAGGGCTTCGTAATATAGTCGTCTGCCCCAAGCTTGAAGCCACGTAGTACATCCTTCTTTTGATCCTTTGCGGTGACAAATATGATAGGGATGTTGGGGTTAGCATTGCGTATCTGCTTAGCTAGCTCGAATCCGTCCATCTTAGGCATCATAACATCGATAAGGCAGAGTGCATACTCTTCCTTACCAAAGACCTCTAGTCCCGTCTCGCCATCTGTAAAGAGGTCTACCTCATAGTTTTTTGCTATGAGGTACTCTTGAAGCATCAAGCCTAAGCTCTCATCGTCTTCGCAAAGGAATACTCTAATCTCTTTGTTGTTCATAGCTGTTATTTAATTTATTGTGAATTGTCTAGTTTGTTATTAGTTAGATGTTCTTGAATAAGAAACGTTTACTTCACCTTGTCGTTTATTTTAACTTTACCCTGTACTAGGAATGGGATACGGAGTGACATCTTCGTGCCGTCACCGAGCTTACTAAAGACTTTGACCTCTCCTCCCATCCCTTGGATAGCTCGCTGTACGTAGGCTAGGCCGAGACCAAAGCCCTTGACATCATGGCGGTCACCCGTATGGACGCGATAGAACTGATCGAAGATATGCGCCCTATCCTGACGAGATATGCCGATACCATTATCTTGTATATCTATGATCAGGTAGGTATCATCGTTTCGTGTAGAGAGCGTAATGATCGGAGGTATATCCTCCTTGCGATACTTCAGACTATTATCTATCACATTAGATATAACGTTTTGGAAGGCGATTTTATCACACAAGACCCTGTAGTGCTCAGCTTCTAGAGCTAGCACGAGCTCTCCACGAGCTTCTGTGAGCTTCATAGCGTAGGCACTGCTCAGATCTCTAATCTCCTCGTGAGCATCTAGCTCTATAGGGTAGGTCTTGAGTACACCACGCTCCATAGTGGATGACTGCAAGACCTGATCTACTAGTAGTGTGAGTCGATCTACCTCTTTAAGCATCGTCTGAGTGATGCGCTTGCGTCTCTCTTCCGACTCCTCTACAGAGGGATCTTCGAGCATCTCACAAGCTAGTCGTATGGAGCTCACGGGTGTCTTGAGCTCATGTGTCATATTGCTTACAAAGTCTTTACGCTCTCTGAGGTAGTGTTGCTGCCGTACGAGGATCACAATAGCCAGTACGCTAAGCATCACAATCACCAGCAGCGTAGCAGCTGAGGGTAGCGTATAGATTAGATTGCCCATATGATGGCTATGATCAGGAAAAATCAACTCAATATAAGGCAATTGGAACTCGTCCTGTATGTCTAGATAGGAGTTTGATCGGACGAAAAGGTTTCTCCGTAATACTAGAGGAGCCTTTCGTGAAGGGTCGTAAGTGTCAGGAACTGTCGTATAGATAGACTGTCCCCTACGATCATAGAGCGTAAAGACAAATCTCTCCGTAATCCCTACCTGCGCTAACTCACGCACTAGTGCTTTCTGCAAAAAGTCTACATTGACCCTCTGTCTGAGAGGCTCGTCATTGCGCTTAAGTATGGTGTGCAGAACCGCCTCGTCGAGGAGGCTACGATGATAGAAGTAAGTATTGAGTAGCTTGTTCTGCAAAGCTCTTGTATGCTCTTTGCCTTGTTTATTCATACGAGCTTCTGCCCATGGGGGGCAAGTGGCTCGCTCAGCGTTGCCATACCCATTCCACACTTCACTACCATCAGACATATAGCTTGCTGAGAGAGTTCTAGACATCTCCCCACTAGCCTGCATAGAGTCTTGCAGACCAAATTTCTGCACATCGTCTTGTGTGAGTACCGAACGGAGCTGACGCTCTACCTCATCTTGCTCCAGCGAGCGAGACACTTCGTCTAGTGCTCTCTGAGCCAAAGTCACAAAGTAGTCATTGTACAGCTCCGTGACATACTTAAAGTTTCTCAATTGCAACAGTATGGATACTGTAGCAATAGTCACTAGCAAGATGATTATAGTCCAAATAGTTCGCTTTCCCACGTTAGTAACCTTCTTTTCGTACGCAAGTAGGAGATCCTTGATTAGAGCTTGATTTGCTCTATATGTATGAGTTCATCTAGATTGATCGTCGTCACGCTACCATAGGGTAGGATCTGTGCGAAAGCCTCTTGTAGCGTGATGCGCCCCGCCATAGCTCTTACAGCGTTGATGACACCTCCATGGGAGAAGAGGAGTACACGCTGAGCACCTGATGTATAGAGCTCATCAAGTAGGTCTGCGACACGTCGTGCTAAGTCCCGTAGCGACTCACCACGAGGAGCTGGCTGATCGATAAAGTACTCAAAGAAGGCTGAGACCTCTTGCTCCTTCTCGAGGATGCTGTCCCAATGCTTACCTTCCCAATCGCCAAAATTCATCTCTTTCAGACGATCGTCTACCTCTATATGGGTACCTTGAGGTACGCAGTGCTGAGCCAGCTTGAGCGCACGAGACAGTGGACTAGAGAGGATGCGGTCATATAGAGATGGATCTATCTGAGCATCTACACGAGGCGCCTCTTCGTCAAATGTATCTGCCAGTGGTATATCTGTATTGCCATAACATATGACCTGCCACTCAGGTGACACTGCGGTATGTCTGACCAATGTTATCTGCATCCTTTCATTCCTTTTTCTATCTATTCATATCCAGCGCAATATGATAGGTGATGGACTCACCACCTATCATCATTGTTAAAGTCTTTGCCTCGGTTGTCACGTCGCCGACCATAAGCATCTCCTCCCTTAGCTTTGTAAGGTTTATTGCCCTTGGAGTGTCCCTTGTACTCTCTAGGCTCGTCACCATATCGGTCAGACCTCATTCTCTTAGGTCCCGCCTTGGCAGGACGATTGGAGCGTCCTCCGCCTCGTGGGGCATATGCTCTATCAGCGTCCCTATCCTCTCGCTCATCCTGCTGAGCCTCTAGGTAGTGCTTCATCGAGAGTGCTTCACGCAAGATATCATTGACAGGGAGCTCCTCACCGTCTAGTGTTACGATATCATCTTCCACCACAATATCCGTTAGCTCAGCTCGCTCACCATTGAGCGTGACACGCCCAGCGATGATGTACTTCTCTACTTCACGGCGCGATCCGATACCAGCATCGCTCAGAAGCTTGTTGATACGCAAACTCATGATTCAGTCGTTATGTATAAAGTTTAGTTCATTGATTACTTCAATCTATGTAGCTATAGCTTGATCTCCTCTATAGCGTGCTGCATACGTCGTATGCTCTCGGGTATGCCCAGCAGGTATATGATCTCATGGATCCGTGCTCCACGAGGTGCTCCCACGAGCGCCATACGTATACCATTCATCACTTTACCCATAGGTAGCTCATCACCATTGATCTTGTCGTAGAGTGCTTGCTCGATCGTGTCTAGCGATGCCTCACTCGGGAGTCCCTCAAGGAGCGTGATGATCTGCTGTAAGTAGCTAGGGGTCTCCGCCTTCCAGTGCTTCTTGAGACCCTTAGCATCGTACTCAGTAGGAGCTACGAAGAAGTAAAGTACCTCGGGGAGTAAGTCGGGTAGTAGTTGAGCCTTATCGCGGATTGTCAAGAGTACGTCTCGTAGCTGTTCGTCTGAAGGATTCACACCACACTCGCTGAGAGCTGGGCGTACATAGACCATAAGACGCTCTACGGGGACAATCTGTATATACTGATGATTAAACCATTTGGCCTTTTCGAAATCGAAACGTGCACCGCTCTTGCTACAACGATCTAGCGAAAAAGCGGAGATAAGCTCGGTCGAGATAGGCTCTTGGGGGTCGGCAAAAAGCTCTTGGTCAGTACCTGGATTCCACCCTAAGAGTGCTAAGAAGTTGCTCACAGCCTCTGGCAGATAACCCTGCTCACGGTAACCCATAGATATAGAGCCATCCTCGGGATTGCGCCACTCTAGCGGGAAGACTGGGAAGCCCAGCTTATCTCCATCACGCTTGCTCAGCTTACCACTACCCTGAGGTTTCAAGAGGAGCGATAGGTGTGCAAACTGTGGCATCGAGTCTTTCCAACCGAATGCCTCATAGAGCAAAACATGTAGCGGTGCGCTAGGTAGCCACTCCTCACCACGGATCACATGCGTGATCTGCATCAAGTGATCATCTACGATATTGGCTAGATGGTAGGTAGGCAGGTCGTCTGCACTTTTGTAGAGTACTTTATCGTCTAGCTGCGTAGAGCTGATGACCACCTTGCCACGGATCAAGTCATCAACCTCAACCTCTCGGTCAGGGTCTACCTTAAAGCGCACTACATACTCCTCGCCAGACTCCAGCAGGCGAGTCACCTCCTCACTAGATAGCGAGAGGCTATTGCGCATCTTAGAGCGGGTAGAGGCGTCATAGCTGAAGTTTGGCATCTCCTGCCGCGCTTGCTCTAGCTCCTCTACGGTATCAAAGGCGTAGTACGCTGCACCACGCTCTATGAGCTGCTGCACATACTCCCGATAGATATCCCGTCTTTCACTCTGACGATAAGGACCGTAAGGCTGATTATCACTACCGATGCCCTCATCGATCTCTATCCCTAGCCACTGTAGTGACTCGATGATATAATCTTCAGCTCCAGGCACAAAGCGCTTGCTGTCCGTATCCTCTATACGTAGCACCATAGTGCCACTATGATGACGTGCGAAGAGATAATTAAAGAGTGCCGTCCGCACCCCTCCTATGTGTAGAGGACCCGTGGGACTAGGCGCAAATCTAACTCGAACCATTACTGTTACTATTTATACCTTTACTATTGTCTGCTGCTTATTCAGCCCTTTAGTTTGTTTTTACTTAGTAGCACGTTAGCCTAGAAAGCTCTATGTGCCGATTCTTTATAAACGTGCCACAAAGATAGTAAAAAGTGAGGTCTTATTCTACAGAATCAGCCTATACAGCAGGGCTGACGCATTATAAATTAAAAGCTGGAATAGAGTTGTAATGCTTCTGTCTCGCTTTCTCTAGCGGTATCCCGTCTGATTTCGTACCTTTGCGCTAGAAGTCTCCGCAATGTCGTGGAGGCATTTACCTCTCTAGATAGCTTTATGAATCAAGTAGCTCCTTCTCCTGAGACTCTAGCAGCAGTGCGTGAGGCGGTCAATGTATTACAGCGTGGTGGTATCATCCTCTACCCTACTGACACAATCTGGGGCTTGGGATGCGATGCAACCAATGAAGAGGCGGTGGATCGTCTCTCAGCGCTTAAGGGTCGCCCCACAGGCAAGCCGATGCTGATGCTGGTCGATAGCGACGTGCGAATACAGTCGTATGTGCGTACGGTACCATCGATGGCATACCAATTGATTGATGTAGCAGTGCGTCCGCTCACCATTATCTACCCCGAGGGGCGCAATGTGGCTCCACAACTACTAGCGGACGATGGCTCGATCGGGATACGCATTGCAAGCGATACACTCTGTCAGGAGATCTGTCGTATGCTACGCCGACCACTCGTCTCCACCTCTGCCAATTTGGCAGGAACCAGTTCGCCACACAACTATTCGGAGATTGATCCAGCACTGATTAAGCTGGTCGACTATGTGGTCCCGCTACGCCAAGAGGAGCATATCGACGGCAAGCCCTCAGACATTATCAAGCTGGGGCTCAATAATGAGGTGCAGGTCATTCGCTAAGTAATACGGTTGGTCAGAGGCCGCTAAACGTTCCTTTAGTGGCTCCTAAACACGGCCCCATCTATGAGCAAGAGGTCTCGACAAGCTACGGTACGTCTGCGCTACATCGTCTCTGACCTTGTGGCGGTGCTACTAGCGACCACGCTATTCAACGTGGTGCGCTACGTGGTCGAGGATCAGAGTGCGACCTTTGGCGAGCTGTCGCTCTTCCTCTTCAACACGAAGATGTACTGGGTGACGCTCGTGGTGGCGCTCTTCTGGATGGGCTTCCTAATGCTCTCGGGGTACTATAATAAGGTATTGGCGAAGAGCCGCATTGACGAGTTCTTCCTAACGGCTGGGAGTGTCTTCGTGGGGGTGGTCATCGAGTACCTCTTCCTCGTGGTGGACGACGTAATCGATGGGCGCAGTGAGCACCTGCTCCTCTTCGCCCTACTCTATCTGACGCACTTCCTCCTTATCTATGCGGGTCGCCTGACGATCACTTTGCAGCAGATTAGGTATGACCGTATGCCAGCGCATTGGCCACAGATCTTGCTCATTGGCACCCCCGAGGTGATCGACAAGCTGCAGGCGGTGCGTATGGAGATGCACTACCACGCTGTGGCTGAGCTCCCCTTCGGCTCTGAGCCTGTCACGCTGGAGCAGGTACAGGCGATACTAGAGGAGCAGGCTGAGACGCAGCCGATTGAGGCGATCTATATGGTGGCCAATGAGGCGGACACGCTACGAGCTACGCATCTGCTCTATGAGCTGTACCGCTGCAAGCTCCCGATCAAGATATACCTAGAGGGGGTGATGGGTGTACGCTCCTCGCTACAAGCGCGCACGCTCCGTGGGCTACCGCTACACGATGTGACGCAGACGCAGATGAGCGAGATGGAGCAAAATGTGAAGTGGCTCTTCGACCGTATCGTATCGCTAATTTTGCTGATACTCTTGTCTCCCCTATTTGCGGTGCTGGCTGTCTTGGTTCGGCGCTCTTCGGAGGGACCCGTCTTTTATCGTCAGGAGCGTGTGGGACGTGGTGGTAAGCCTTTTTGGATTTATAAGTTTCGCACGATGTACACGGACGCAGAGGCTACGGGTCCCCAGCTTAGCCACGAGGGAGACAAGCGGGTCACGCCACTGGGTGCCAAGTTGCGCAAGTACAGACTGGACGAGTTGCCCCAGTTTTACAATGTATTGCGAGGCGATATGTCTATCGTAGGGCCTCGCCCCGAGCGCGCTTACTACATCAAGCAGATCCTCGAGCGGGCACCTTACTACTACCTACTACACCAGCTACGGCCGGGCATCACGTCGTGGGGAATGGTGCGGTACGGCTACGCCTCGACGGTCGATGAGATGGTCGAGCGACTATACTATGACTGGCTCTACTACGAGCACATGTCGATCAAGCTCGACCTAGCGGTGCTGCTCTGCACGGTGGGCACTATTATCAAGGGAAAAGGAAAGTAACACGGCTTCGATGACGACTACGACTACACGCATTTCACTATTACAACGCTTCATCCTATGGCGCGAGGCTCACATCAGTGAGCGCATCTTCGTACTGATTCTATCTTTCATCATCGGTATCTTGACGGCTCTAGCTGCCTTCGTACTCAAGCAGATGATCGGCACGATACAGCACCTCCTGATGCCCGCCATACGGCAGGCTAACGTATGGTACCTGATCCTGCCACCTATTGGTGTACTGCTGACAGCGGGCGTGGTCAAACTCTTCATCCGTGACGACATAAGCCACGGTGTGACGAAGGTGCTGGGTGCTATGTCGCAGCGCAAGAGTCGTATCAAGCCACACAATATGTGGTCGTCGCTCCTAGCTAGTTCGATCACCATTGGCTTCGGTGGATCGGTCGGTGCCGAGTCGCCTATCGTGATGACGGGAGCCGCCATCGGGAGCAATACGGGACGGCTCTTCAAGCTGGAGCAGCGCCAACTGATGCTCCTCGTGGGGTGCGGTGCAGCGGGTGCTATCGCGGGGATTTTTAAGGCGCCCATTGCGGGTTTGGTCTTTGTGGTGGAGGTGCTACTCCTCGACTTGACGCTGAGCAGCGTACTCCCGCTACTGATTAGCTCCGTCACATCGGCTACGATGGCTTACCTGTTGACGGGACAGCAGGCGATGTTTTCCTTTTACCAGAGCGACCCCTTCACGGCAGAGCGCATCCCCTACGTGATCCTGCTTGGTATTGCCTGTGGCTTCACTTCGCTCTACTTCTCCAAGGTGATGTTTGCACTAGAGAGTTGGCTCAAGGGGCGTACCAACTTCCTCAAACGTTACGGCATCTCAATGCTGATCCTCAGTGTGGCTATATTCCTCTTCCCTCCGCTCTTTGGCGAGGGTTACAGCACGCTCAGCGATCTGATGGCGGGACAATACAGCTCCGTGACGGACAATAGTATTTTCGCCTCCTTCGGGAGTAACTACTGGGTTATCTTCGCCTTCCTCCTCTGTACGATGCTGGTGAAAGTCTTTGCTTCCGTAGCGACCAATAGTGGCGGTGGGTGTGGCGGACTCTTTGCGCCTAGCCTCTTCGTGGGGGGCTTGTGTGGCTTTGTCTTTGCCTATGCGCTAAACTTCTTTCCCTTTATTGAGGTCTACCTACCGCAAAAGAACTTTGTCCTCATGGGTATGGCGGGCGTGATGGCGGGCGTGATGCATGCGCCACTGACGGGCACCTTCCTCATTGCTGAGTTGACGGGTGGCTACAACCTCCTCTTGCCACTCATGCTGGTCGCTATCTGCTCCTACGGGACGATCCGCGTCTTCATGCCTCACAGCATCTACTCCCTACGTCTAGCGCAGCAGGGCAAGCTGATGACTCACAGCAAGGATCAGGCGGTGCTCACGGTGATGAGCATTGAAAATGTGATCGAGACGGACTTCGATAAAGTCTACCCCGACATGACGCTCGGCGAACTGGTTCAGGTGGTGGGGCGTGCTAAGCGCAATCTTTTTCCCGTGGTGGAGCGTGAGACAGATAAGCTCCTGGGTGTGGTCTCGCTCGATGATATACGCAACATCATGTTTCGTCCTGAGCTTTACGATCGCTACAAGGTGGACCGTATTATGGTCTCCCCACCAGCCCGCATCCAGAGCGATATGCACATGGATCACATTATGCACCTCTTTGATGAGACCAAAGCGTGGAACCTCCCCGTTGTAACGCCCGAGGGGCAGTACCTGGGCTATGTCTCTAAGTCTAAGATATTCAACACCTACCGAGAGGTGCTCAACGTCCTCTCACCTGACGAATAAACAGCTAGCTATGAAGAAAGATCAAGTCCGCATCATCTTTTACGGCACCGCTCCCTTTGCAACGGCCTGCCTAGAGCGCCTAGTCGACGAGGGCTACCCAATTGTCGCTGTCGTCACGGCTCCCGACAAGCCTGCGGGTCGTGGACATCGCTTGCAGCCCTCGGCGGTCAAGGTCTGTGCGACCAAGCTCGGACTACCTATCCTCCAGCCGACAAACCTACGAGACGAAGCTTTCGTCCAGCAACTCACAGAGCTAAAGCCAACGCTTGGCGTGGTGGTCGCCTTCCGTATGCTACCTCGTGAGGTGTGGAGCCTGCCCCCATGGGGAACGGTCAATATACATGGCTCGCTACTCCCGCAGTATCGTGGCGCCGCTCCGATCAATTGGGCACTAATCAATGGCGAGAGCGAGACGGGCGTGACCCTCTTCCAGCTACGTCACGAGATCGATACGGGAGACATTATTGCCGCTTCGGCTTGTCCGATCGAATCTGAGGACAACTTTGGCACCCTCTACGACAAGCTGATGGCTTTGGGCGCTGAGCTACTGGCTCACGGCTTGAGCCTACTGACGCAGCACGAAGGTTGCTACCCGCAAGCACTCCCGCAAGTGGAGCGTCCCGACCTGCGTCCTGCGCCTAAGCTCACTAAGGAGAATACACGCATCGACTGGCACCAGTCAGCGCACGAGATACACAACTTGGTGCGTGGCTTGGCGCCCCAGCCTGGCGCCTGGACGATGCTGGAGCTTCCCAACGAAGAGCCACTTCTCGTCAAGATCTACGCTACCACGCTCCTGCAGCAAGAAGCGGACGAGCGACCCGTGGGACAGTGCCTCTCTCCTCGCAAAGGTCAACTAGCCGTGCAGTGTGGCGATGGACTCCTCCTCATCGAGCAGCTAAAGCCTCAGGGCAAGAAACTGCTCTCGGCACGTGACTGGCTCAACGGACTCAAAGTCTCTGTCGAGGAGGTTCGCTTCGTCTAGTCGCTTCTACACAAGCAAGTAGCACAACTCTAGTGACCCCACAGCTATCCATCACCCTGCCCCCCTCGAAGAGTCTCTACAATCGGCTCTTTGTGATGGCACGGCTGGCGCATCGGGCCATTCCGTTGCTGTGGCGTCAGCTAGACCTCTGCGAGGACTTGGCGGTGATGCTACACGCCTCGGGGAGTAACGAGGAGCGCATATCCGTAGGGGCTTCGGGCACGGCTATGCGCCTCCTGACCGCTCTCTTTGCTTTGACCACAGAGCGAGAGGTTCTGCTCGTTTCGCCAGTTCGTCGTATGACGGAGCGACCTCTGGCACAGCTCATCGCACTACTCACGCAACTCGGAGCCAATCTCGCCCAACCTGCATCTCAGGAGCCAGTCGAAGGGCTCTACCCCCTAGTGCGCATTCGTCCTATGAGCCTGCAGCAGAAAGGACTCCCCACGCTAACCCTGCCGAGCGGACTAGAAAGCAGCCAGACGGTCACCGCCCTGCTCCTCATCGCACCCTATCTGCCCCACGGGCTAGCCCTTCGCTGGCAAGACTACCAACTCCCCAGTGCCTCTTACATCCAGTTGACCTGCTCCCTGATGCAGGCGTGCGGTATCGAGCTGACCGTTGATCGCCACGGGATCTATGTTGCCCCAGGAGCTTACTGCGAGGCAACGCTCACACACCTACTCTCGAATCCCATCGGTGATTGGTCCTCGGCGCAGTACCCCCTCCAGTGGGCACTCATGGCGCCACGCCCCTGCAAGCTTTTCTTGACCAACGTCCCAGCGCAGAGTTTACAACCCGATGCCCGTGCCTTAGATCTCCTACAGATCTCCCCCGAATGGCTAAGTGCCAGTGATGACACCCTCTGCTTCGACAGCGAGCTCCTGCAGAAGCATCTGCGTAAGCTCACCTTCGAAAGTCTCTCCCTGTCGAACAATCCCGACTTCGCCCCCACACTCATTGCGCTCCTTCTCTACTATCAAAAGAAAGCTCAGCTCCACGGACTGGACCTCCTACGGCTCAAAGAGAGCGACCGCATCGCCCTCCTCCTGCTCAATGGCGAGCAGCTCGGTTATCAGCTCACCTACGATACGGAGAGCGGCTTCTGCTTATCTGGTAGCGCACCAAGCTCCGTTCACACCCCAGTACCCATTGCCACAGATGCCGACCACCGTATGGTGATGGCGTGGGCTCCCTTCGCCTGGTATCACCAGCTACAGATCGAGACTCCGCAGGCGGTTGACAAGAGCTACCCCACCTTCTGGCGAGACCTTCACAAGCTCTGCGAGGTCATCGCAACACCTTTATATATATGAGTCTGCATTGCCACTCCTATGACCTTTGACACACTAGCCCTTTCGCCCGAACTCCTTCGTGCCACCACCGACCTAGGCTTCTCCGAGCCGATGCCTGTACAGCAGGAGGTCATCCCATACCTATCCAGCCATCGAGGGGATCTGATCGCGCTCTCCAAGACTGGCTCGGGCAAGACCGCAGCCTACGGACTGCCCCTCTTAGAGCGCATCATTCAGGCAAAAGGCTCCGCACCCTGTGGACTCATTCTCACGCCAACACGAGAGCTGGCAATACAGGTACAAAGCGACTTAATCGCCTTGGCTAAGTACACCTCCGTTCGCCAGATCCTAGCACTCTACGGTGGTGCTTCCATCGAGGAGCAGATCCGTCAGCTCGCCAAGGGATACCATATTATAGTAGCCACTCCAGGCAGACTCTGCGACCTCCTCCGGCGCAAAGCTCTCAAGCTACGCAAAGTCTCGGTCGTCGTCCTTGACGAAGCCGATGTGATGCTTGATATGGGCTTCCAGCGAGATCTGCAAGAAATCTTGCAGGCAGTACCGCAGCAGGTGGAGCATTGGCTCTTTTCCGCCACTATGAGCCGAGAGGTGCGGGAGATAGCGGACAACTATATCAGCGATGCCCACGAGGTGCAGATAGGTGCGCTCAATAAAGCTAATGCGGACATCAAGCATCTCTACGTAGCGGTCCCAGCACGGCACAAGTACGCTGCTCTGAAGCGTGTTGTCGACTACTACCCCAATATCTACGGGATCATCTTCTGCCGTACACGAGCCGAAACCAAGGAGATCGCCGAGTGGCTCATACGAGATGGTTACAATGCCGATGCGCTACATGGCGACCTTAGCCAAGCGCAGCGGGATATGGTGATGAATCGCTTCCGCATACGCAACCTGCAGCTACTCGTTGCGACCGACGTAGCTGCACGAGGACTCGATGTCGACGATGTCACCCATGTGCTACACTACGGCCTGCCTGCCGATCCCGACAGCTACACACACCGTAGTGGACGCACCGCTCGTGCCGGTAAGACAGGTCTCTCAATAGCCATCTGCCATCTACGCGATAGCAAGCAGATACGCGTCATCGAGCAGCACGCTGGCATTCGGATTGAATCGATGCCCCTACCCTCTGGTCAGGAGATTTGTAAGAAGCAACTCTTCGCCCTAGCGACCAAGATCGAGTATGCCGACAGCAACGAGCATGGTACTCAGTACGATGAGCTGCTCAATGCAATCGTGCAGAAGCTCGCCTGGCTCCCTCCCGAAGAGATCATACGTCGTGTGCTCACGCTGGAGGCGGACCGCATCATGCGCTACTACGCCAATACGCCCGACCTCTCGGCTCAAGAGTTGGCTACCGAAGAGCCTAAGTATAGGACAAAAGGTTCCCACGAAGAGCATCGCAAAGCACCCAAAAAGCGTAGCCGCACCGACTTACCGCCGATGACCTCGCTACGGATCAACCTCGGCAAGCGCGACAAGCTCTATCCGAATCGTCTCTTAGAGTTGATCAACCGCACGCTCCCCTATAAGATCACCATCGGCAAGATAGACCTCAGTCCCAGCTACAGCTACTTTGAGGTGGCTAGCGAATGGGCCGAGACAGTCGCAGCAGCCCTTAGCGAGGAGGAGTACAATGGTCGCCCTATCCGTGTCACCATCCAGAAGGATCGGTAAAAGCCACCAGCCTATATCACAGCCCACACTCACCAAAGCATAGCCGGGAGAGCCGCCAGCCTCTCATTTTTCCACGCTGAGGGTCCTGTTAGGTATTGCAAAATTGTGAATTATTTGCTACCTTGCGACAAGTTTAGTGAGAGGCTAGTCAAGTAAGCCTAAGTAAGGGGAGAAATAAAGCGTTACGACTCCCACTTTCGCTCTCCTACGAGTGGCATATTCGCTAGGCTTACAATGACGAACGCTGCGCTAAGTAGCGACGTCTAGGTGGTTGCAATCAAATTATTCACTATAAATATAACAGGCTATGCAATTGTATCAGACATCAGACATTCGAAACATCGCCGTCATCGGCGGCTCGGGTAGTGGCAAGACAACTCTTGCCGAGGCTATGCTCTTTGAGAGTGGCGTCATCAAGCGTCGCGGGACTATCGAAGCACAAAACACTGTGTGCGACTACTTCCCCGTAGAGAAGGAGTATGGCTATACCGTTTTCTCCACCCTATTTAGTGTCGAGTTTGCTAATCGCAAGCTCAACTTCATCGACTGCGCAGGCTCAGATGACTTCGTCGGTGGCACTGTCGCTGCACTCCACGTGACCGACTCGGCTCTAGCTGTGGTCAATGCTAAGGAGGGCGTCGAGGTTGGTCTGGTCAATCAGATGCGTATCATAGAGCAACTGCATAAGCCTGTGCTCTTTACGATCAATCAGCTGGATAGCGACAAGGCAGACTACGACAGCACAGTAGCTGGGCTCAAAGCTCGCTATGGCGGCAAGGTCGTGATTATTCAGTATCCCGTACAGGAGGGCCCTGACTTCCACCAAGTGGTCGACGTACTCAATATGAAGATGTACCAGTGGAAGCCCGAGGGCGGTACTCCCGAAGAACTGGAGATACCTGCGGATCAGCAAGAACGCGCTGAGGAGCTACGCCAAGCACTGATTGAGTCTGCGGCCGAGCATGAGGATACGCTTATGGAGACCTTCTTTGAGAAGGGGTCGCTCGACGAAGAGGAGATCGTACAGGGCATGCGCAAGGGTATCGTCCTCGGAGATATGTATCCCGTCTTCTGCGTCAGCGCACTCAAGGATATGGGCGTACGTCGTACGATGACCTTCCTCGGTGATGTAGCACCTCGCGTTACCGAATCAGCGCTACCCGTCACGACGGAGGGCATAGAGGTAACACCTGATGCTACGGCTCCCGTGAGTCTCTACTTCTTCAAGAGTACCGTAGAGCCGCATATCGGTGAGGTCTCTTACTTCAAGGTTATGAGCGGTACGCTCAAGGAGGGTATGGACTTGACCAATGCTAAGAACGGCTCTAAGGAGCGCCTCGGTCAGATCAACGTGGTGGCTGGTGCGCAAAAGGAGAAGGTGAGCCAGCTCGTCGCTGGTGACTTTGGCGCAGCCGTAAAGCTCAAGGATGTACGTCGTGGAGCTACTCTCAACGATAAGGGCGTGGACTATCAGTTCCCCAACATCGAGTACCCCGCCCCCAAGTATCGTCGTGCTATCGTAGCGACCAATAGTGCCGACACGGAGAAGCTCAGCGAGGCACTCACACGTATGCAGGAGGAAGATCCCACATGGATCGCACAGCAGAGCAAGGAGCTACGCCAGCTGATCGTGTATGGTCAGGGAGAGTTTCACCTACGTACGCTCAAGTGGCGACTGGAGAACAATGACAAGATCCCCGTTACCTTTGAGGAGCCACGTATCCCCTACCGTGAGACCATTACGAAGGCAGCACGCGCTGACTATCGTCACAAGAAGCAGTCGGGCGGTGCTGGGCAGTTTGGCGAGGTGCATCTGATTGTTGAGCCTTACGAGGAGGGCAAGGAGCTACCAAGCGTCTTCCGCTTTAACAATCAGGAGTTCAAGATTACGCCTCGTGACACCCAGACCGTCGAACTAGCCTGGGGTGGCAAGCTCATCTTCGTCAATAGTGTCGTAGGTGGAGCCATCGACAACCGCTTTATGCCAGCGATCCTCAAGGGTATTATGGAGCGTATGGAGCGCGGTCCGCTGACAGGTTCTTATGCTCGTGACGTACGTGTGATCGTCTACGATGGTAAGATGCACCCCGTAGATAGCAATGAGATCTCCTTTATGCTGGCTGGGCGCAACGCCTTTAGCGAGGCCTTCCGCAATGCTGGTCCTAAGATCCTCGAGCCTATCTACAGCGTCGATGTGACTGTACCCGCAGACTACCTAGGCGATGTGATGAGCGACCTACAGGGACGTCGTGCACTCATTATGGGTATGAGTAGCGATGGCAACTACGAGCAGCTCTCTGCCAAGGTACCTCTCAAGGAGATGAGCGACTACTCAACTTCGCTCAGTTCGCTGACAGGTGGACGCGCTTCGTTTGTTATGAAGTTTGACGCTTACGAGCTAGTCCCGACAGACGTACAGGAGGCACTCTTGAAGGCCTACGCAGAGGAGAGCGAGGAGGAGTAAAGACGTCTCCCCGCTACCCTATTAAGTCTCAGAGCGGTCTCAGGTCATATGACTTGAGGCCGCTCTCTCTGTGTATACTCTCGGGTGCATAGCTGACAGCTCTTGCAACCCAAGTTCACATGTGAAACTTGGGTTCGGAGGAATCGTTTCTCTCCTACGTGGACAATATTTTTTCTCCACGTGAGCATTTGTGAATTTCTCGGTAGGAATGGGCCTATCTGACCATTTTACCGAGACTTCTGTTCTACTTAATCAATAAAAAGAGCGTGTCCTACGAACTGGTCTGTTCATAGGACACGCCTCTCTTAAGTTGTGTCATCTAGTGATGACGTGGCACAAGGCTTAATCCTCCATTGGAGAGAACTGATCCTTTGATACGCCACACATAGGGCACTCCCAATCATCGGGCAGAGCCTCAAAAGGTGTGCCTGGAGCTATACCGCTATCGGGATCGCCCTCTGCAGGGTCATATACATGGCCACATACATCGCAAACGTACTTCTTCATATCTTCTTGATTGAGTTGATTGTGTGTATGAGCAAGGGCTACTTTTTCTTCTTATTGAATAGCCCTACGACAAATAGGATGACACAGGCTCCTACGACAGCACACACGAGTTGTGCCCACCAGGAGGTTCCTTCAGTTGCTCCAAAGAGCGTGTACACCCAGCCTCCGACGACACCACCGAGCATACCGATGATGATGTTCCATAAGAACCCGAGAGACTGTCCACGCATGATCCAACCTGCGATAGCTCCCGCAGCTAGACCGATTAGTAAACTCCAAAGTAATCCCATAATATTGTGCTTTAATTGTTAGTGTGCATTTGTATGACAGTGTTGCATTAGATGCTTCTAGTAATCTATAAGAATCTTCTGCATTGGCAAAGTTAATCTAATCTTATGACATATACAACTCTGTCATGCGCACATTTTGCTCCGTACATTCCATCAGCTAATTCTTCAGCGAGGAAATCCTCCAATTCCTCCCTGAGGATTTTTTATTCCCCAGCGAGGAACGGAAAAATTCTTCGGACTCATCATTCCATTCCTCCGAAGTTTCATTTCATTCCTCCGAAGAATTTTGACCTATAGGTCAAAATGGTTGGTGAAATAGGGCTCTTTTTCAGCATAGATGCTGACTACAGGCAAGTCAAAGGCTTTGGAGTCCCTAAAAGAGGCTTTTGCGAAAGTAAAGGTCAAAATGGTTGGCACAACAGGTCTCTTTCCCTTTGTCCGTAATACCTTTGAGCTTTTGATAATGCTTATCTGAGCCACTATAGAACTGTTTGTCGAGGGTTTTCTAGGCATAGGGATATCGCCCGATTAACTAACACTTTTCTTTTCTAATTCTCTATCCTACAAAGAGCTAACTTGATCCGTAATAACTAAATAGGGGTCTACTTAAAAAGCCGAGCTGCTACCAATCACTTTCCCCTTTACTTAAGTGCTAGATGAGCTATAGGGGTACTTTACCAACCATTTTGACCTTTACGCCAGAATTTTTTCTTGCCTTCGTGGGAAAAGCATCCTTTTCCAGCGAACTATTTCGAAATCCTTATGTGCGGTGGGAAATTACTACGTTCGCTGATTGATAGCTATTCTGTACCTTTGTAGATGGAGGAGATTACCCTCCTCCACTTAGTGGATGATACTATGAAGAGTAATACACGACAATTATTATCCCCGCCTGATCGGCTCTACGTATGTGGTATCGACACCGACATAGGCAAGACCTATGGCACTGCCTTCCTCATACGTACGCTCAGAGAGGCTGGTTATACAGCTTGTACCTCGATGAAGCTGGTTCAAACGGGATGCCACGAGATAAGTGAAGATATAGAGACGCATCGTCGTCTACTCGGAGAGCCTCTCTCGGAGTGGGATCGCCAGGGGCTCACCTGCCCTTACCTATACAGCTATCCCTGCTCGCCACACCTTGCAGCACGTATGGATGGCGGAGAGATAGATGCCGAGTGTCTCAACGATGCTGCCCGCCATCTGCAAGAGCTAGGTGCTAAGCCACTACTCGTAGAGTGTGCTGGAGGACTGATGGTACCACTCACCGAGCAGCTCCTCACGATAGACTACATAGCACAGCAGGAGAATCCACAGGTAGCTCTCGTCACCAATGGCAAGCTGGGTAGCATCAACCACACACTGCTCAGTATCGATGCTTGTATGCACCGAGGCATTGAGGTGCGCTACCTTATATATAATGTGTACCCCGAGCAGGACGCAACGATAGAGTATGAGACCATCAGCTATCTCCAGGGATGGCTCGAGGAGCATCTGCCCTCTTGTCTCTTTATGAAGATGCCTATAGTTGGCTAAATGTATAGAGCTACTATCTAACCCCTTTTTTTGTTCCCCTTACTATGGAAGACATTTACCCTGTAGATTATAGTGACTCGACACTCTCTGACGAAGAGATGATACAGCGTGAGTACGATGCGCTGATTTATGACTATGAGCACTCTAATCACCGCAAGAAGGTGGAGGTGATACAGCGTGCCTTTACATTTGCTCGGATGGCTCACGAGGGGGTGAGGCGCAAGAGCGGAGAGCCTTACATTATGCACCCGCTCGCAGTAGCTCGTATCGTGTGTCGTGAGATAGGACTAGGCTCTACATCAATCGTCTCTACCCTACTCCACGATGTGATCGAGGACACGGAGTATACAGAGGAGGATATAGAGCAGCTCTTCGGTCCCAAGGTGGCACAAATCGTTGTCGGGCTGACCAAGATTAGTAGCGAGATTCTAGCCGAGCGAAACATTGAGAGCCTGCAAGCGGAGAACTTTCGCAAGCTGATCCTCACGATGAATGCGGATATTCGTGTGATTCTTATTAAGATTGCCGACCGTCTGCACAATATGCGTACACTGAGCTCGATGCCTGAGCATAAAAAGCTCAAGATAACGGGCGAGACTCTCTACATCTATGCTCCGCTGGCTCACCGTCTAGGGCTTTTCGCTATTAAAACGGAGCTCGAGGAGCTGGTCTTCAAGCATGAGCACCCGAAGGCTTACGAGGATATTTGCAACCAGATTATCGACACGGAGCAGTCGCGTGCTGAGCTTTTCGAACAGTTTAGCACCCCTATCCACCCCCTGCTCAAAGCTCGTGGACTAGACTATGAGATGAAGACACGTGTCAAGTCCTGCTACTCGATCTGGAAGAAGATGCAGAAGAAGCAGATCCCCTTTCAGGAGATATACGACCTCTACGCCGTGCGCATCATCTTTGAGGAGACTCCTGGACTCAATGTCAAGGAGACTTGCTGGGGCATCTACACCGACATAACGAGTCTCTATCGTGTCAATAATGAGCGAACTCGTGACTGGGTCGCTCAGCCTAAGAGCAATGGCTACCGAGCACTACACTTTACAGTTATGGGACCCACGGGCAAGTGGATCGAAGTGCAGGTGCGTAGTCGCAGGATGGACGAGATAGATGAGCGCGGACTAGCAGCTCACTGGAAGTATAAGTCTGATGGTGTGGAGGAGGATCAGGAAATTACCAAGTTCCTGGACCAAATCAGCGAGCTACTGGAGAACCCCGACTCGAGCGCCATGGACTTTCTCGATACGATCAAGCTCAACCTCTACGGAGATGATATCATGGTCTTTACGCCCAAGGGGGATCCGATCACGCTTCCTCACGAGAGTACTCCGCTAGACTTTGCCTATGCACTCCACTCGACACTCGGGCAGACCTGTATCGGTGCTAAGGTCAATCATAAGCTGGTGCCTCTCAGCCACACACTACAGAGCGGGGATCAGGTGGAGATCATCTCTAGTAATAATCAAAAGCCCTCAGCACTATGGCTCAAGTATGTCAAGACGGCGAAAGCTAAGAGCAAGATCAATGAGTACCTCCGCATAGAGCGTCGCAAGCTGATCAGCCAAGGTGAGGAGAGTGTGATCAAGTACTTCGAGCAGCACGATCTCTCTGTCGATGCGGGACATATGGATCTCGTAGCATCTCTCTTTGGCTTTCATAAGCGGGAGGACCTTTTCTACGCTGTCGGCTCTGGTACGGTCAATCTTGTGGACTCGCTCTACAAGCGAATCAAATCGAGCAAGAGCAATCGCTTCTTCAAGTCAGTCAAAGAGGCACTCATAGGCAAGCAAGACTCTATGCCCAAGTCCACAGAGTCTATCTCTCAAGTCAGTGAGATAGACTACAAGAAGCCCTACCTGCTCCAGAGCGATGCGATCAAGAGCAACTACGTTATGGCAGATGACTGCAGTCCTCTTCCAGGGGATGAGGTGGTCGCCTTCGTCATAGACAACCAAGTAGTGGTACACCGACGTACTTGTACCGAGGCTATGCGCTTGAAGAGTAGCACGGGCAATAAGCTCCTCTCGACAATCTGGGGCGATCAGGGAGACACCCTTTTCACGGGATCGATTATGATCGAGGGTATAGACTCTAAGGGTATCCTCAATGGGATCGTGCAGGTGATTACGGAAGACTTTCTAATCAACATCGCCTCCGTACAGCTTCAGACGCAAGACGGCATCTTCGGGGGAAAGGTGGGACTAGAGGTACACTCAGCTGAGCAAGTCGAGCAGCTCTGTGCAGCGCTCAAGCAAGCTCCGGGCATTAGCAACGCCTACCGCATCTACTGATACGGAGCGAGAGTGCCGTCGAGACTAGAGAGCGATCTGCAGAGTGACTAGCGCAATTTCCAGTAGTAAGTGCAACACGAAGCGTATAAAAGCACCCACCCCTGGG